>NZ_JAHLQE010000093.1 GCF_018918235.1 Eubacterium sp. MSJ-13 | reverse complement strand
CCCCCACTTATTGCTCTACGCAATAGAAGTGGGGGACTTACTTGATAGTGTTAAATAAAAAGAAGTATTACATAATGTTTAACAGCATGTGTAATACTTCTTTTTTGATACGAAAGTTTGTTCAGAAAATATGTTCTTGACAAACAGTTGTTCGTGTGATAGTATTCATATAGACAAAAGTGAAATAGAGAACATCAGAGTTTGAGGAGGTTTATTTTATGTTGTTGAATCTTCATGTTAAGAATTTAGCTGTTATAGATGAGATAGAGGTGGAATTTTCAGAGGGGTTGAATGTTCTTACTGGTGAGACGGGAGCCGGCAAGTCCATTATTATTGGTTCCATAAACATTGCACTTGGAGGTAAGGTTTCTAAGGATATCATCAGAAGCGGGGCTGAGTTTGCATTGATAGAGCTTACATTTCTTGCAGAGACAGATGAGCAGATACATGAACTTGAGGATTTGGGGATTTCTCTTGAAGATGATATGGTCGTTATATCAAGAAAAGTTACTAAAGGACGCACTATAAACCGTGTAAATGGTGAGACGGTAAGTGTATCCATGCTTAGGAGCATAGCAGATATCCTTATCGACATTCATGGTCAGAATGAACAGCAGTCACTTCTTCACAAACACAAACATATGGAGATAGTTGACAGATATGTTGGAGATAAAATGTGTGGAAAAGATGTAAGATTTGGTGAGATGTACAGAGAATATAAAAGTCTGCTTACAAAAAAAGGTGAGAGGGAGATATCTGAGGAGGAGAGACTCAGGGAGGAATCATTTATCAGATATGAACTTGAGCAGATTGAAAATGCACATCTTGTAAAGGGAGAGGAAGCCAAATTACAGGAGAGGTACCGCTATCTTTCAAATGCAGGAGAGATAGAAAGAGGAATAAGTGAGGTTTATTCTTTGATGGGAAGTTCTGATGATAGTATGGAGAATGTATCTCAGATGCTTGGCAGAAGTTCGCGCATTTTAGGAAAAATCAGCGAGTATGATTCAAATCTTAAAAATCTTGCAGAGCAGATTTCAGATATAGATGAACTTATCATGGATTTTAACAGGGATCTTCAGGCATATGCTTCAGATATAGAAGATACAGGTGAGGAGTTTAACAAGGTAGAGCAAAGACTTGATCTTGTGAGGGGGATTAAGGCAAAGTATGGAGCTACTACGGAGCTTGTAGAAAATTATGCTAAAAATCTTCAGATAAAATTAGAAAAATATGAGGCTTATGAGGAATACAAGGCAGAGTTGGAGAGAAAGATAAAATTATACAAAGAAAAATTATCTGAACTTGCAGAACAGATTTCAAACATTAGAAAAGTTTGTTCAAAAGAGCTTGAGAAAAAAATTACAGATGCGCTTATTGATCTTAATTTTTTGCAGGTTAAATTTGAAATTGCCATCAGGGAGCTTGATGATTTTGGTGTACACGGAAAGGACGATATTGAGTTTATGATATCGACAAATCCTGGTGAGGCATTGAAACCTATAGGAAGTGCGGCATCAGGTGGTGAGTTATCGCGTATTATGCTTGCTGTAAAAGCTGTTTTAGCTGAACATGATTCGATTAGTACACTTATATTTGATGAGATAGATGTAGGGATAAGTGGAAGAACTGCACAGAAGGTTGCTGAAAAGATGGCATTTATAGGCAGGTCACATCAGGTTATATGTATATCACATCTTGCACAGATAGCAGCTATGGCGGATAATCACTATCTTATAGAAAAAAATAATATAAAAAATCATACAAGTACCGTTATAAGGAAACTGTCCGAGGAGGAACGTGTAGATGAACTTGCAAGAATATTAGGTGGAGCTAAGATAACGGAGGCCGTTATAGAGAGCGCAAGGGAGATGGAGCAGCTTGCAAGAACGGAAAAAGAAAGTTTTGTCAGAAAATTAACAGCATAGAATGTTGTGAATACTTTTAATATATTTGCAGATTATATTTATCAGAAAAGAAAATGTCTGTTTCTGTTTACATTACATGTGTTAGCAGTGACAAATGTCTTTACTGGAGGATATTATCATGCAGAGAAAGAAATATTATCAGTTTATACTTATAGGATTATTGGCATTGGATATTATTGTTTCTGTTTTATACTATATTTGGTATCTTGATAAAAAGATACCTGCGAGTATAAATATTGTTGAAAATACAGAAGAATCATTTGATTTTAATCTTCCGGTTCAATGCAACAGTATATCAAATGATGATATAAAGGTATTTAATAATTCTAATAAAGGTGGAAGCCTTAAAGTTATAGCAGGGAAAAGTTCAGGAAGCTGCAAGGCTGAACTTAAATTATTTGGACTTATACATTATAGAGATATAAAATTTAATGTCATAAAAAAACAGAAAGTGATGCCATCGGGAAAAGCGGCAGGGATTTATGTTAATGCCAGGGGTGTCATGGTTCTTGGAACATCTGCAATTCAGGGAAAAGGTGGAAACAGTTACAATCCAGCAAAGAATATACTTCAGGCGGGAGATTATATTTATATGGTAGATGGAAAGGAAGTTTCATCTATAGATGATATTGAAAATATTTTACAGGTAATTGGCGCTGGAAATATTAAAATGAAAGTTCGCAGGGGAAGAGAAAAGATTGATGTAAAGATTAAAGGAATAGAGGGTGAAGATGGAAAAATAAAGATTGGAACATGGCTTCGTGAAGACACAGAGGGAATAGGAACTATAACATATATAGCGAAGAATAACACATATGCAGCACTTGGACATGGTATAGCAGATGCAGACACAGGACTGCTTATTGATATATCAGCAGGTGGTTTGTATGAAGCTGTTGTTAATAGGATAATACCAAGCAAAAAAGGTGTGCCAGGGCAGATATCGGGCAGTGTTGAGTTATCTGACAGGTGTCGTATAGGGAGCATTATTGTAAACAACGATTCAGGAATAAAGGGTGAAATGGACAAAGGTAAGGAAGGTTTTAGTTTTGAAGAAAAATCTGCACTGCCTGTTGCACTAAAACAGGATATTACTGAAGGGAAAGCATTTATAATGTGCCAGCTTGGTGAAAATATAGAAAAATATGAAGTTGAAATCTGCAATATATTTCAGAATTCAAAAGAAAATAAGGATATGATTATTAAAGTTACAGATAAAAAACTGCTAGAAAAAACAGGGGGAATAGTGCAGGGAATGAGTGGTTCACCTATAGTGCAGGGCGGAAAGATAGTAGGCGCGGTCACACATGTATTTGTAGATAATCCTGCCCGTGGTTATGCGATATTTATTGAAAAAATGTTTAAATAGTAACAGGCCGCTGCTGTATAAAGTAAAATGATGCTGTCAAAAGGTGTGGTATATTAGAAAAACTTAAAAAAAATTGATATAACAGGTAGGTATTAGTCGAAAAGTAGAGAGTGTTTACCGTTGAAATATGATGAGTATGGGAATATTATCAATAAGTAGAAAAACAAAAAGTCGAATTTGGAGGTAAACATGGACAACATCAAAGTTTTAGTAGTTGACGACAACAGCAGAATAGTTAATTTACTTAAGGATGCTATCACAAAAGAAACGGATATGGATGTAGTGGCAACGGCGGCTGACGGTGAGGAGGCATTGAAAAAAATAGAAGTCTACAATCCAGATGTGGTCTTACTTGACCTCATAATGCCAAGAATTGATGGACTGGGTGTTATGGAAAGGTTAAAAGAAAAAAAGAAGATAACTTCAGTTCCAAAGATAATAGTTATTTCAGCAGTTAGTCAGGAGAGTGTGACAGAAAATGCATTTATGCTTGGAGCATCGTATTATATTCTCAAACCTTTTGACACACAGATGGTACTTTCAAGAATAAGGAATGCTTTAAGTGAGGAGAATGTTGAAAATCATGTTATAAATACGGTATATGAGAATGGCAGTACAATGTTAAAAAAATCATATAATCTTGAAGCAGATGTAACTGACATAATACATGAGATAGGTGTGCCGGCACATATAAAAGGATATCAGTATCTTAGAGATGCAATTATCATGTCTGTAAATGATGATGAGATGCTTGGGGCGATTACAAAAAGATTGTACCCTACTATAGCAAAGAATCATAAGACGACATCAAGCAGAGTTGAAAGGGCGATAAGGCATGCTATCGAAGTTGCATGGAGCAGAGGAAAAGTTGATACCATTGAAGAACTTTTTGGTTACACTGTAAGTTCTGGAAAGGGAAAACCAACTAATTCAGAATTTGTAGCACTTATTTCTGACAAAATAAGGCTTGAATACAAAATGAACAGGAAAATGATAGTTTAAAATATAGAAAATACTTTTCAGAGCCAACAAATTAGGGTATAATGTATATAAACATTGGCGAAGGAGGTTGGTTTTATTGAAAAATATTTTATTTGTGGCATCAGAGTGTGTTCCCTTTATTAAAACAGGAGGGTTAGCAGATGTAGTGGGGTCACTGCCGAAGTGTTTTGACAAGAAAAAGTATGATGTCAGAGTTATGATACCAAAATATGCATGTATTCCTGATGAATGGAAGAACAAGATGGTGTATAAAACACATTTTTATATAGATCTTGCGTGGCGTAAACAGTATGTAGGTATCATGGAGATGCAGTATGAAGGCGTTACATTTTATTTTGTTGATAATGAATTTTATTTTGCAGGACCAAAACCATATGGTTATATACATGAGGACATAGAAAAGTTTGCATTTTTCTGTAAGGCAGCATTATCATCACTTCCAAGTCTTGATTTTCATCCTGATGTTATCCATTGTCATGACTGGCAGACGGGACTTATTCCTGTATATCTTCACGATATGTTCCAGGAAAATCCGTTTTATACAAATATTAAGACTATCATGACTATACATAATCTTAAATTTCAGGGTGTATGGGATTTACAGAAGGTTAAGGATATTACAGGTATAAATCCATCATTTTTTACATCAGATAAGCTTGAGGCGTATGGTGATGCTAACTATCTTAAAGGTGGTATAGTATATGCAGACCTTGTTACTACAGTTAGTGAATCATATGCAGAAGAGATTAAGATGCCGTTTTATGGAGAAAAACTTGATGGACTTATGCGTGCAAGAGACAATTCTCTTTATGGTATTGTGAATGGACTTGACTATGATGAGTATAATCCTGAGACAGATCCACTCATTTATAGAAACTATTCGGCAAAATCATTTAGAAGAGAAAAGATTAAGAATAAGAGAGCGCTTCAGAAAGAACTTGGTCTTGAAGAAAATGATAAGAAATTTATGATAGGTATTGTATCAAGACTTACAGACCAGAAAGGTCTTGATCTTGTTGATTATGTAATTGAGGAAATATGTGCGGAAGATACACAGCTTGTCGTACTTGGAACAGGTGAAGAAAAATATGAGCATTTGTTCCGTCACTATGAGTGGAAATATCATGACAGAGTATCTGCCAATATATATTATTCAAATGAGCGTTCACATAAGATATACGCAGCATGTGATGCATTTCTTATGCCATCTCTTTTTGAACCATGTGGACTTAGTCAGTTGATGAGTTTGAGATATGGAACGGTTCCTATTGTGCGTGAGACCGGTGGTCTTAAGGATACTGTAGAGCCGTATAACGAATATGAGAACAAAGGAACAGGATTTTCATTCTGCAATTACAATGCACATGAGATGTTAAACACTATCCGTTATGCAAAAGATGTATATTTTAATCGCAAGCGTGAATGGAATAAGATTATTGACAGAGGAATGGCAAAAGATTTCTCATGGGGACAGTCAGCACTTAAGTATGCAGATTTGTACGACAGACTATAGGTCGTATTGGTGTAAAATACCGTTCACACCAGATATCATTAGATGATATTATGATTTGTATATATATTATCTTAATATTAGAACAAGTTATGAGCTGGACTATCATAATATGGATATTTTCATTTAAGGTATGATAAATACCGTATAATGAAGTATAGGTATTTTGTTAGGCTCAGCTCATTTTTTGGTACAATGAATAATTGATGAATAGAACAATCCTGCAATTTTAACACTATCAAGCAAGTAGCAAAGCGGATTGCGAATATCCGCTTGACTTTTCGTTGTATTAGTATGGAAATTTATGATAAGGGGAATATCGATGATAAGATTAGATAAGTACCTGACAGAAATGTCTGTGGGGTCAAGAAGCAGCGTGAAGAAGTTAATAAGGTCAGGAAGAGTTTTAGTAGATGGCAAAGAAGTAACAAGACCGGAGACAAAGGTTGACGAAAATATATCACAGATAGTGGTAGATGGCAGGGAGATATCTTATAATAAATATGAATATTATATGTTAAATAAGCCGCAGGGATATGTATCAGCAACGACTGATAAAGAACATAAAACGGTTGTGGATATAATAGAGACATCTGAAAAAAAAGATTTATTTCCTGTCGGAAGACTGGATATAGATACAGAGGGACTTTTACTTATTACTAATAATGGTGAACTTGCACACAAATTATTGTCACCTAAAAAACATGTTAAAAAGCGATATTATGTAGAAGTATCAGGAATACTTAATGAAACTGATAGAAGAAAAGTAAAAGAGGGACTGGATATCGGAGAGGAGAAACTTACGCTTCCTGCTGATATGTCAGATATTAAAACAGATATGGAAAGAGGAGTATCATCGTGTATTTTAACGATACATGAAGGTAAGTTTCATCAGGTTAAAAGAATGATGAAGAAGCTTGGGAAAACAGTTACATATCTTAAAAGAGTAAGTATGGGAGCACTTTTGCTGGATGAAGATTTAAAATGTGGTGAATATAGAAGATTGACAGATGAAGAGGTTGATAAACTATTAAAATAGATATTAAATATAAAAAAATACTTGACCATATATAAGAAATAGGGTAAAATAATAAAGCAGTGCTGAAATAGCTCAGTTGGTAGAGCACTTCACTCGTAATGAAGGGGTCGTGGGTTCGAGTCCCATTTTCAGCTTAGGTAGGAAGCCTTGAAGACATTATGTTTTCAAGGCTTCTTGTGTTTTTCGGTGTGTCTTTCAAGTTAAAAATTAATGTTTACATTGACACAGTTAGTAGCATAGGAATATAAATTTATGATATAATAACTCCAAAATCCAGATGCTTCGCATCTGTCGCACTTCGTGCCTGAGGATTTTGTCGTTCATAAATTCGGCATAAGAGAACAAGTTCTATTATCTTGCGAATTTATGATATAATAAATGCAGAACAGTTTATATAAAAATTTAACTATAATTACAATGGTGTATAGGGATAGGAGGTATATATATATGGCAGGAACAATGATTCATCTTGTTATCGCTGTAAGACTTGCAGATTTTATTGAAAAAAATGGTTATAGAATTGGAACAGCAAATGAAGATGAGATTTGCACAACTTTCAACAGAAATATGTTTGTAGTTGGAAATATATGTCCTGATGGAATAATGGAACATGAAAATTATCAGAGGAGTATGAAACTTCATACACATTTCAGAGATGGGATACCAGATGGTGATTTTGGAAAAGATGGAACTGTTCAGTTATTTGAAAAAAGACTTGGTGAGTTCTGGGTCAAACATTTAACAGATGAGGAGTGCTGTGGAGGTCTTTATCTTGGATATATAACACATATGATGACAGATAAATTGTTTATCTTAAATGAAAGACCAAAATATTTTGAAAATATTTTAAGTATAGGTCTGACTGACCATGACAGGGAGACATTTGTTTATTTTAACAAGGATACTGATCTTGTTGATTTCAGACTTGTACGGGAAATGCCTGAGTTATCTGAAGCAAAAGAAATACTAAAAAATACAAGTGGTTATTACATAAAGGATATGATTACGGCAGATGAACTTGATAGGAGCCGTAGATGGATTATAAAATATTTTTTTGAAGAAGAGCATTTGGCGGAAGAAAGCAGATTTTTAAATTATGACAGTATAATAAAGTTTATTGATTCTACTGTCGAATATATAGAAAAGAGACTGGTTGGGGATAAATTTATAATGAAAGGAGATAGTTGTTGATGATTTACGATAGAGATGATATATTGGCACAAATGGAAAGAAATGTTCCTACGGAATGTCCGGATTGTCGTGAGAGATTATATTTTAAGGGTGCAGGAGAATACAAATGTCCAAGATGCCGTAAAGTCTATTATGATGATTTTGGAAAGGTAAAAAAATATCTTGAAGAGAACGGATCAGCATCTGCAGTTGAAATTGCAGACAACACGGGTGTAAAGCTTGAAGTAATAGACACATTGCTTGAAGATGGAAGTCTTCAATTGCCTAAAGAATTTAAAGATGCAGCACGGTGTGAGAGGTGTGGAGCTTTTTTTCCGGTAGGAAGATATTGCAAGGAATGTATTGAAGATACGAGTAAAGGGATTATGAATATATTTCACGAGGAAGAATCACAACGTAAAAAATTTGCAAAATCAAAATTGGACAGGGAAAATGAGACAAAAAGACAATATCAAAAGGATAAGATGCACTATTTGAATTATGCAAGAGAGCGAAAATAGATTGTCAAAAGTGTGATATATATAATAAATAAATGGCTGCCATATTTTTATATGACAGCCATTTTACCATAATATAATGGTTAATATTTTATATATGATACGAAATCAGCTAGAGATTAGCAGCATCCCTGAGCTTTCATAGCTTCAGCGACTTTAAGGAATCCGGCGATATTAGCACCTGCCATATAGTTACCAGGCATACCAAATTCTTTAGAAGCTTCATCACATGATTTGAAGATTTCCTTCATGATGTTGTGAAGTTTTCCGTCAACTTCTTCAAATGTCCAAGAAAGTCTCTCAGAGTTCTGGCTCATCTCAAGACCTGATGTTGCAACACCACCTGCATTTGCAGCCTTAGCTGGTCCGTAAAGCATGTTGTTTGCAAAGTAAACATCGATAGCTTCAGGAGTAGAAGGCATGTTAGCACCCTCAGATACTGCATAGCATCCATTCTGAGCTAAAAGTTTAGCACTTTCGCCATCAATTTCGTTCTGAGTAGCACATGGAAGAGCGATATCACACTTGATGCTCCAGATACCCTTGCATCCTTCTGTGTATGTAGCACTCTTGTGAGATGTTCTGTCAATGTATTCTTTGATACGTCCTCTTTCAACTTCTTTAATCTGCTTAACAATATCAAGTTCGATTCCTTCAGGGTCATGGATGTATCCGTTAGAATCAGATAAAGCAACAACTTTTGCACCAAGCTCTGTAGCTTTCTTTGTAGCGTAGATAGCTACATTACCAGAACCAGAGATAACAACTGTCTGATCCTTGAAGCTCTTGCCGTTAGCTTTAAGCATCTCATCTGTAAAGTAGCAAAGACCAAATCCTGTAGCTTCTGTACGAGCTAAAGAACCACCATATGTAAGTCCCTTACCTGTAAGAACGCCAGACCACTCATTGCGTATTCTCTTATACTGTCCGAACATGTATCCGATTTCTCTTGCACCTGTTCCGATGTCACCAGCAGGAACATCACAGTCAGGTCCGATATGTTTGCAAAGCTCTGTCATGAAGCTCTGGCAGAAACGCATAACTTCTCCGTCGCTCTTGCCCTTAGGATCGAAGTCAGAACCACCTTTACCGCCACCCATAGGGAGTGTTGTAAGTGAGTTCTTGAAAATCTGCTCAAAACCTAAGAATTTGATGATACCACTGTAAACTGAAGGGTGAAGTCTGAGACCTCCCTTGTAAGGTCCGATAGCAGAGTTAAACTGGATACGGAAACCTCTGTTTACCTGTACTTTACCGTTGTCATCTACCCAAGGTACACGGAAAATAATCTGTCTTTCAGGCTCAACGATTCTTTCAAATACACCTGCTTCTACTAAGTCAGGTCTTTTTTCAACAACAGGTTCAAGTGAAGTAAATACTTCCATAACTGCCTGGATAAATTCAGGTTCACCTGCATTTCTCTTTTTTACTGTTTCAAGTAAGTCAATAAGATACTGATTTTTTAACGCCATTTTAAAAAACCTCCTGAGATTATGTTTTTTATTTTGAAATGTTGATGTTCAAAGAACCAATAAGTATATCTTTCATATTAAAATACCCAAAATAAAATATGTAAAAGATACACAAAAATTGTAAAACATTCCTAAAACAGTATTGCACAATTTTTTCCAAAAATCAATTAAAAATTGTGAGATGTTACACAATTTTTAATTGATTTTTGGAAAAAATACTGCTGTATGTCCATTAATGGGGATTTTTACATTACAAAAAATAAAAAATATGCATAAGATATACAATTTTTAAGCAAATATAAAAATAATTTAATTAAAAGTTAAATATGAACGACATGTTAACAAAACGGACATAATTTAGACATAATTAGTAGGTATACTTTTATTTCAGAAAGTGAAAACTTTCTACTCCCACCCTATTATACGCTGGATAACATATGTTATCCGACAGAAAGAGCCTTCCCGGGCTCTTTTTGTTTTTTAGGGATGTGTAAAGTAAATAGTTGTAGAAGATTTATATTAAGTAAGATAGTGATATATTGTAACTGAAAAAACGGCAGGAGGAATTTTTATGTTTAAATATATATTGTTTGATCTTGATGGGACGCTTACGGATTCAAGTAAAGGAATAACAAATTGTGTCAGATATGCCCTGGATGCAGCAGGTGTTAAGTTAGACAGTGAGGAGAGGCTGTATGAATTTATAGGTCCTCCTCTTACAGATGGTTTTATGACGATTGCCGGAATGAACAGGAAGGATGCCAAAAATTCAACTGAAAAATTCAGGGAGAGATATAATGTAACAGGCCTTTTTGAGAATGAACCTTATAATGGGATAAGGGAAGTGCTTCAGACATTAAAGGACAGAGGTTTTATACTTGCTGTTGCGACTTCAAAGCCTGAGGAAACAGCAAAAAGGATTTTGAAACATTTTGAGCTGACAAAGTATTTTGTAGAAATTACAGGCAGCAGCTTTGATGGGACAAGAGATACAAAGCAGGCTGTTATAGAAGAAGTTTTAAGAAGATTGAATATTTCTGATGATGAAAAAAATAATGTACTTATGGTCGGTGACAGGAAACATGATGTCATAGGGGCACATGCGTGCGGCATAGAAGTACTAGGCGTCTATTATGGTTTTGCAAAACCCGGTGAACTTGAGGAGGCAGGAGCAGAGTATATCGTGCAGAATGTTGAGGATATATTAGGTTTAAAGGAATTAAATTTACCATTTAAATAGTAAGTTGTGATATAATCAAAATAAACATATAGTGCTGTGATATAAAAACAAACAGGGGAATAGCGGAGGTTTTATGGAAAATAAAAAAAATAACATTGGTATCAGCAAAAGGGTATTTGTAACCATTATAATCTGTGTTCTTTTGGTAGGACTGGTATCAGGAATAATCGCAGGATATTTTATGAATGGGAAAAAGGGAGACAAGAAGTCATCTGAAAAAACAGATTCATATAGTAGTGATTTTGACCCATTAAAATATATAGAAATAGGTGATTATAAAAATATTACGGTAAATGTCGGGGTATCAGAAGATGATATAAAATCTGAGATAAATACGCTGCTTGATGATCATGCAAAATACGAAAAGAAGCAGGGGAAAGTTAAAGATGGAGATAAGGTTTATGCAGAATTTTCGGGCTTTATCAAGGGAAAAAAGATTGATGTTACATGTGGTGCTGACTATATAGATGTAGGTTCCGGTGATTGGCTTGAGGATTTTGAAAATGCACTCAAAGGTGCAGTAACGGGGAAAAAAGTGAAATTTTCATGCAGTGTGCCCGAAGGAACTTATGATGATAAGAATGTGGATGGACATAAAGTTGATTTTGAGATCACAGCTAAATATATTTGTGGTAAAAAGATCGTGCCGAAGTTTAATGACAGATTTATAAAGAATGTATCATCAGGAAAATACAAAACGGTAGATGAATATAAGAAATACATCAGGGATAAGCTTATAAAGGAAAACAAGACAGACAGGGGAGATTATGCATGGTCGGATGTTGTGGAGTTGTGCCATGTTAAAAAATATCCGTCAGATATGCTTGCTCTGGCTGAGAAGGAAAATCTTCAGGGATATTATGATATGGCTGAGATTTATGGGTATAGTATTGATGAAGTATTAAAACAGTATGGTTATAACAATCTTGAAGATTTTAAAAAATATGACTTAAAAGAAATAGCACAAGATACGGTAAAGGAAAATCTGGCTGCAATGGCAATTGCCAAACTTGAAAATATTAAGTATAGTGATAAAGAGTATGAAAGAGTTCTTGAAGAAGAATTTGAGTATAATTCAGAGAAGTATGCAACTAAAGAAGAGTATGAAAAGGAAAATAAAGAGGCACTTATAAATGAAGCTACATTAAATGTAGTAAAAAAATGGCTTGCTGATAACCTGAAATTTGATTACTCGAAAGCATGATAATTTAGGCCGGGGTGAAATATGGTAAACGAAAAAGAAATGATTTTAGATGGATTCAAATTTTCGTCGAGAAAAGAATTTGAACGTGCACTGAAAGAGAAAGAAACTATTGAATACATTGTTGCAAATACAAATATGTCTGATGCGAAGGCAATCCTGAAAGTTTATAATAAAGCTGTGGATAAAAAGTCTTTTCAGACGGTGATAGGTCTTGAATTTGTAAATAATATGAGAAAGAAGATTATTTCTTCGGGGGTGGTTCAGGAAAAAAATCTTGCATATGTACCGATAGTCCAAAAATATGTTGCAGTGGAGAAAAAGCCTGCTTTAAACAGGGATGAGGTTCAGAGAGAGGCAGAAAAATATAAAAAGGCATATGAGGATGAAGCAGCAGGAAGAAAGATAAGGAATATGGCTATAGCATTTCTGACATTATTGCTTGCAGCACTTGTTATAATAACGATAAGGTCAAAGTATTCCGTGTTTACATATTTTACTGACTATAAATCTAATATGGAAAATGAACTGATTGACAAGTATGAAAAATGGGAGCAGACTTTGGAAGACAGACAGAAAGCTATTGATAAAAAAGAAAAGGAACTGGAAGATAAGCAGAAAGATGAAGCAGAAAACAGCAAATAAAAATGGGGGTCAGTTATGGAAAAGTTAAAAATACTGGTGGTTGATGACGAAGCTAGGATGAGAAAGCTTGTAAAGGATTTTTTGATAAAGAGTAATTTTGATGTTTTGGAGGCCGGTGACGGAGAGGAAGCTGTAGATGAGTTTTACGAAAATAAGGATATAGCATTGATAATACTTGATGTGATGATGCCTAAAATGGATGGCTGGGAGGTAGTGAGAGAGATAAGGAAATATTCACAGGTGCCGATTATAATGCTTACTGCCAAAAGTGATGAAAAGGATGAATTACTTGGATTTGAACTCGGTGTCGATGAATATATTTCAAAACCTTTCAGTCCAAAAATACTTGTAGCGAGAGTTGAAGCGATCCTAAGACGCACCAATCAGCTTGATGACGGGGATATGGAAGTTGGAGGGATATACATAAATCAGTCGGCACATGAAGTTAAGATAGACGGCAAGCCGATAGAATTAAGCTTTAAGGAATTTGAACTTCTTACTTATTTTGTTACAAACCAGGGGGTTGCATTGTCAAGAGAGCGCATTTTAAATAATGTCTGGAATTATGATTATTTTGGTGATGCCAGAACTATTGACACACATGTAAAGAAACTTCGCAGCAAGCTTGGTGACAAGGGTGAATATATTAAGACAATATGGGGAATGGGTTACAAATTTGAGGTTTCGTGATATGGAAGATAAGAAAAAAATATTTGGTGTGAAATCCATCCGTACCAAACTTATACTGATAATGATAGGAATGCTTGGATTTACGCTTGCTGCTATCTGGTTTATGAACAGGATATTTTTACCGGCATATTATCAGCATAGCAAGGTGTCAATGTTAGAAAAATGTTATGGAAGCACGAATTCGATAATAAATAATGACAGTCAGTATAAGTCAGGTGAGAGTTCGACACTGTCGGATGAGTCTACATTAAATCTTGAGATATTGTCTGAAAATAACACATCAAATGTGTATGTGTTCAGATTAAACAATTTCTTTGGAAAAGTATATTACCAGTATGATTATCCTAGCGAGAATGTCATAACACAATATCAAAAGGAAGATGTGATCGACAAGACAAAGGATTATGTTATTGGAATAGAGGATACACAAAGCTTTGCTGTTAAGGATAAAAAAAGACAGCTTATGAGTCTTACAGATAATTATAGTGTTTATAAGGTGATGGATGAAAGAATAGGTTCATATTATATTGAGCTGTTTGGAAAACTTGATTCAGGTGCATTTGTATATGTAAGCACAAATTATCAGAGTATGGCGGAGAACATAGGAATATTTAATTCATTTTTGCTTTATGTGGGCATTGGAGTGATAGTATTTGGCGTTGTGATAATGGTATTTATTGGAAACAACTTTACAAAACCTATAAGACAGCTTACAAAAATTGCACAGAAGATGGCGGATTTTGATTTTGAAATAAGATATCCGGTAAAAAGTGATGATGAGATAGGGGCATTAGGCAGCAGTATAAATACTTTGTCAGAAAATCTTGAAGAAAAGATATCAGAGTTAAAAACTGCAAATAATGAGCTTAAAAAGGATATCGAGAAGAAGACGCAGATAGATGAGATGAGAAAAGAGTTCCTGTCGAATGTGTCGCATGAACTGAAAACTCCGATAGCACTGATACAGGGGTATGCAGAAGGGTTGCAGGATAATATAAATGATGATACCGAGAGCAGGGAATTTTACTGTGAGGTAATAATAGATGAAGCAGATAAAATGAACAAGATGGTAAAAAAACTCCTTACTTTAAATCAGATAGAGTTTGGCAATAACCAGGTTTCATTTGAACATTTTGATATTGTGCAGGTTTTAAGGTCGGTAATAAATTCTGCATTGCTTCTGGCAGAACAGAAGCAGGCTGTCATAACTATGGATGAACATGAGCCTGTCTATGTGTGGGCAGATGAATATATGATAGAAGAAGTTGTGACAAATTATGTGAGTAATGCCATAAATCATGTTGATGGTGAAAAGAAGATAAATGTAAGTCTTGTAAAGCATGATGGAGTTGTAAGGATCAGTGTATTTAATACCGGAAAGTGTATACCGGAGGATGAACTTGACAAGATATGGATCAAGTTTTATAAAGTTGATAAAGCCAGGACAAGAGAATATGGCGGCAGCGGCATAGGGCTGTCTATAGTTAAAGCGATAATGGAGTCGATGAATCAGAAGTTTGGCGTGATAAATCATGACGATGGGGTGGAGTTCTGGTTTGAACTTGATACCCAGAATTAGTATTTTATATTGTAGTTACTTTATTCATTGACGATGTTGTTGTATATGTGATATTATATAAAAAGACGAAAATGGGTTAAAATGGCAATATATACCCGTATTATAAGTGTAATAAAGCACGGAGGGTTAGTATGAGAAAAAGGATTTTCATTGTGGCAGCGGCCGCAGCTATAGGATTGACAGGGTGTGCGAGTGTTCCATCATTGTCGGAAGAACAGAACGATGCTATAGCAGAATATATGGCAGATAATCTGCTTAAACATGACAAAAATTATTCCGGTACGATAAAGCTAAACAGCAGTGTAGAAAGCACGACACCGGAACCTGTTGTGACAGCAAGACCTGTTTCGACAGTGACACCAGAAGAACCGGTTAAAACATCGGATGTAAATGAAAATACTGAAACTCCGGGAACGACAAAAGAGCCTGAACAGAATTATGTATCTCTTAGTGATGCGTTTAATGTATCAGGTTTTGATGTTAAATTTAAAGGTTATAAGTGCAGTACAAATATAAGTACCAGAGATTCTAATATTTCATCTGCAAAAGGTAAAAAACTTTTTGTCGTAAAAATGAAATTTAAAAATAATACAAATGCGGCAAAGAAAATTGATATGACTAAAAATAATAGTCAATATTCATTGTCTGTAGATGGAAAACAGATGGAGCAGCCTCTTCTTACCATCGCAAGTGATGATATACATTTTATAAAGCAGAATGTAGCATCTAAAAAGAGCCTGAATGGAATAATTGTATTTGAGATTCCATCAGATACAAAAATCAAGAATGTTGTGCTTGAGGTCACAAATAATAATGCAGTGGCTCAGCTAAATATAAAATAATAATAGATAAGGTCTGGACATATCCAGACATATAGTGGAGGTACGGATATATGGAAACAGGAATTTTATTGGAGAGCGGAACAAATGAACTTGAGATATTGGAGTTTCGTGTTGCAAACAATTATTATGGAATAAATGTAGCAAAGATAAGAGAGATTATTTCTTTTCAGACACCAACTCCTATACCGAATGCAGATTCGCGTATAGAAGGAATTTTTATGCCTAGAGATGAAATTATTTCGATTATAGATCTGGCAGAATGTTTACATCTTCCAAAGCCGGAGACACCGGAGGGAGATATGTATATAGTCACAAATTTTAATAAGCTGAATACAGCATTTCATGTAAATGGAGTTTTGGGAATACATAGAGTATCATGGTCAGATATTGTAAAACCTGATTCTACAATAAATACTGCCGGTGAGGGAATGGCGACAGGTATTATACGAATTGATGGTAAGCTGATCATTATACTTGATTTTGAAAAGATTGTTTCAGATATAAATCCTGAGACAGGACTTAAAGTATCTGATATTGAGAGAATGACACATAGAACGAGAAATGAAACTCCGATACTTATTGCAGAGGATTCAGCACTTCTTAGCAAAATGATAGTAAATTGTCTTGAACAGGCAGGATATACAAACCTGACTACTACTGCCAATGGAAAAGAGTGCTGGGATAAACTTCAGGAGTATAATGCAAGCGGAGATCTTGATTCAAAAGTTGCATGTATTATAACTGATATAGAGATGCCTCAGATGGATGGACACCGCTTAACAAAGCTTGTTAAAGATAATAATGATATGAATCATATACCTGTAGTTATATTCTCATCACTTGTAAATGAAGAAATGAAGATTAAAGGTGAACAGCTTGGTGCGGATGCACAGCTTTCAAAACCTGAGATAGGCCAGCTTGTTTCTGCAATAGATAAGCTTGTTGGAAATGAGCAGGCAGAATAAGTTTAATGGTGGACAAGGAGAAAAGTGGATTGAGAGAAGAAGACAATATTGAAAAGGATGGCTTAAAGGAAGATAATCAGGATGATTCACAAAATGATGTTTATGACGGCCTTGATGAATTTGCAGAATATGATGATCTTACGAGCCTTGAAGGACTGCCACAACTAGATGAACTTGATAAAACGGACGATCTGTCTGCCATACCGGAGATTGCTGCATCTATCAAGCTGGATGATTCGGCTCTTAAGGATATGAATGAAGAAGATGATCTGGATATTCCTCTGCCTAATATTGGGATAACAGAAGATGATGTGACTGAACCAGAAGTTTCAGAGGGGAATGATATTGAGACAACAGTTCCTAAAATTGATGCTAAGCAGTTTATAAAAGATGAAAAGGTGTCTGACGGCAGTGAAGACATAAACACGCAAAATATTACTGCAGATGTGTCTGATGTCTCTTCAGATGCTAAAGTGCCTATGCCGGATAATATAAATGAGCCAGTAGATGATGAGGTGCTAGTATCTGCTGATGAGAGTGAGCCGGCAAATGATGAGTCAATAGCTGTTGATGAAGGTGAGTCGGTAAATGATGAGTCGGTATCTGTTGATAATGGTGAGCCGGTAAATAATGAGTCGGTATCTGTTGATGAGGGTGAGTCAGTAGATATTGACAATGCTTCATCAGAGGGAGAAGACAATTCAATGGACGACATAATGTCTATGCTTGAAAGTGAGCCTGAATCAGAGGAAGCTGCAATGCCAGAGCAAGATGATTCGGCAGATGACATAATGTCAATTCTTGAAAATGATACAGAAGTGGCAGATGATACGGTGTCTACACAGGATAGTGGTGAACCGGTTGATGATATAATGTCAATGCTGCAGGAAGGATCCGACGGGGAAAGTCAGGATACAGGTAGTGAAAATATGGATGATATGTTAGGTGGTCTGTTGGATAATTTAGATATAAATGGCTCTATAGACGGAGGAGAACAGGAAGTTGACGATACATCAGAAAATGAAGCACAGGAAAGTGACAAGTCTGGGGACGATAATATTGCAGATCTTCTTGGAATGTTAGGCGATGATTCAAATTCCGAGGATATCATGAGTCTTGATAGTGATTCTGGAGATGAGATACCGGATATAAATGATCTGCCTGATATGTCAGTAGATGAATCAGGTGCTGAGGATATTGCAGATATTCTTCCAAAAGAAGAAAAAAAGCAGGAAGAGACAAAAAAGCCTGGATTTTTAAAAAAAGTGTTTGGAAATGTAGTTACTGATGAGATTGCGGAAGCTGAAAAACAGGCAAAAGAAGATGAAGCCGCAAAGCTTGAGGAAGCCGAAAAACTAAAAGAAGAAAAAGCACTTGAAAAAGCTCAGAAAAAAGAAGAAAAGGCGAAAATTAAGGCGGAAAAAGCTGAGGAAAAGGCTGCAAAGAAAGCTAAAAAAGCCGAAGAAAAGGCTGCAAAAAAAGCCGAAAAACTTGCTAAAAAAGAAGCCGAAAAAGAGGCAGAGGCTCAGGAGGTAGTTGGAAAACTTAATAAAGTTGGTGTTGCTATAGTTGCTGTTTTGGGAATAGTTTTTCTTGCCGGAACGATAATTCTGACAAACAGTTTTGGAAGCAGTCTTGATAAAAAGAAGGCAGATAACTACTATGATATGAGCAGATATTCTCAGGCATATGAAGCAGCTATCGGAACTAACATGAATAAAAAAGATCCTGAACAGTATCAGAAGATAGTAACGCTTATGAAGGTTCAACATTCACTTGATGCATATCAGAATTATGAAAATGTTAAAAAATATCCTGAAGCTTTAGATTCACTTCTTATGGGATTAAGAAAGTATGATGAAAATAAAAAAGCTGCATATGACCTTGAGATAGAAGATAAACTTGAGGGTATATATCAAAAGATACTTGATATTTTGTCAGAAGAATTTGGTCTGTCAAAATCACAGGCGTATAATATACTTAGTTTAAGTGGAAATGATTACACTAATAAAGTTAATAAAATAGCAAATAAATAAAGAAATTAAAACTCACCGGTATAAAATAAAATGTCGGTGAGTTTTTGCTTTAAAAAATTATAGTGCTTATTATAAAGTCATTGTTTCATTATAAGATATAGGATATAATATAAATAAAAATATGTATAGTATAGAATTAAAAAGATTCTGACATGTAGACAGGTGTGAAATGCATGTTATATGAAAAATCTGAACAGCAGGGGGTGTTTGTATGAATAGAGAAGATTTAAACAGCAAAAAAGATATGATACTTGAATTTGTAAATTCAAAAAGTTATACGCCTATGTCAACAAAGGAGATGGCTGTTGTATTACAGGTTCCGGCAAAAGAAAAAAAGGATTTCAGGTCTGTACTTGATGAACTGTACAGCGAAGGAAAAATACAGCTTGACCTTAAAGGAAAGATAAAACCGCTTTCGGAGAATATCCTTGTCGGAAAGTTTATGGGGACTCAGAGAGGTTTCGGTTTTGTCCGTGTTGAAGGTGATGATGAGGATATATTTATCCCTGCACACAAGACGAGAGGTGCGATAGATGGAGATACGGTTCATGTAGTCATTGATGAAAGAGCACATGGAAAAAGACGCGAAGGTGAGGTAATATCTATCGTAGAGCGTGGAACTGATATTCTTGTTGGAACATATTCAAAAAGTAAGAGTTTTGGATTTGTTGTACCTGACAATCAGAAGTTTGGCAGAGATATTTATATCCCTAAAGCAGAGAGCAAAGGTGCTATCACCGGACATAAGGTAGTTGTTGAGATTACTGATTATGGCAGTGATATATCAAATCCTGAGGGAAGGATACTTGAGATCATCGGCCACATAAATGATCCGGGGGTGGATATCCTGTCAGTCATAAAGGCTTATGGACTTCCTGAGGAATATCCTGACGAGGTTATGGATCAGGTAGAAAATATCGAGGATGAGGTAGCAGAGGAAGAAAAGACGGGAAGAAGCGATTATAGAAATCTTCAGATGGTCACGATTGACGGTGAGGATGCAAAAGACCTTGACGATGCTGTATCTCTTACAAAAGAAAATGGCATATATCATCTCGGTGTTCATATAGCAGATGTATCAAATTATGTAACCGAGGGTTCACCACTTGACAAAGAAGCAGTTAAGAGAGGTACAAGTGTATATCTTGTAGACAGGGTCATACCGATGCTGCCGCACAAACTGTCAAATGGTATCTGCTCGCTTAATGAGGGAGTAGACAGACTTGCCCTCTCATGTATGATGGATATCAATGAAAAGGGAGAGATAGTAAGACACAGTATAGAGGAAAGTGTAATAAATGTAGACAGAAGAATGTCATACACAAGTGTGCACAAGATAGTTGAGCTTGAAGACGAGGAAGAAAGGGAGAAGTACAAAGAACT
The DNA here is from genome assembly GCF_018918235.1 of Eubacterium sp. MSJ-13. Classification (GTDB taxonomy): domain Bacteria; phylum Bacillota; class Clostridia; order Lachnospirales; family Lachnospiraceae; genus Butyribacter. The sequence goes on along the minus strand of NZ_JAHLQE010000093.1, from coordinate 13,374 downwards.
TATTCCTATGTTTGAGCTTATGTATGAACTTGCTGATATATTAAGGGAAAGAAGATTTAAGAGGGGGTCTATTGATTTTGATTTTCCTGAGAGCAAGATAATCCTTGATGAAAAAGGCAGACCGCTTGAGATAAAAGAATATGAGAGAAACAATGCGAACCGTATCATTGAGGAGTTTATGCTTGCAGCAAACCAGACTGTCGCAGAAGAGTATTTCTGGCAGGAGCTTCCATTTGTATATCGTGTTCATGAAGAACCTGACGAGGAAAAGATAAACCAGCTTGGAGTTTTCATAGAGAACTTTGGTTATACTTTAAAGGTAAATTCAGATGGTGAGATTCATCCGAAAGAGATACAGAAACTTATAAAATCTGTAGAGGGAAAGCCGGAGGAGGCTCTTATAAGCAGACTGGCACTTCGTTCCATGAAACAGGCAAAGTATATGACACAGTGTGGAGGGCATTTCGGACTTTCGATGAAGTATTACTGTCATTTCACTTCTCCTATCAGAAGATATCCTGACCTTCAGATACACCGCATAATCAAGGAAAATATCCACGGAAAGATGAATGACAAGAGGATAGGCCACTACAATCAGATTCTTCCGGAGGTTGCGGAGGCTGCGAGCAGGCTTGAGAGAAGGGCTGATGATGCAGAGCGTGAAGTTGAGAAGATGAAAAAGGCTGAGTACATGGAACAGTTTATCGGCCAGAGCTTTGACGGTGTTATCTCAGGCGTAACTACATGGGGAATGTATGTTGAACTTCCAAACACAGTAGAGGGAATGGTGAGAGTTGCCGACATTCCGGGAGATTATTATTACTTTGAGGAAGAAAAGTACAGGATGGTAGGCGAGCGTACCGGAAAGTCCTATAAACTCGGTGAGCCGATAAAGGTAACTGTCTCAGCAGTTGACAAACTAACGAAAACTATAGACTTTACTGTATGTGAGAGTGATGCGGATGAACTTTCTGACAGTGGTGCTGCAAATGATGGTGTTATTGCTGGAAAAAATAAAGAGCATGGCAATGGTGCTGCCGTTAAAGGGGATGCATCAGGACAGGAAAGAGGCAGCTCTTTAAGAAGGAAGAAACGAGAGTCAGAAATAGAGGCTTCACATTCTTCAGGCAGAGAGAAGAAGGCAAAAGGAAAAAGCCGCAGAAGTAAAGAAAAAATAGCTTCATCAGGCGGCAGAAAGGTAAGAAAAACTTCAAAAGCATCAGAGAGTAAAACAAAGGATTCAAAGAACAAGGCAGTTACAAAGGCAAAACAGAAGGCTCTTATTGAAGCGAAAGAAAAAGCTTTAAAGGCATTTGAATACAGAAAGAAAAAAGCTAAAAAGAAAGCTGCCAAAGCAGCCGCAGAAGCACAGGTAGAACATGAAGTAAAGAAACTTACCGGAGCAGCAAAAAAGAGAGCCTTAAATAAGGCAAAAAAGAAAGCAAAGAAAAAAGCTAAACAGGCAAAGAAAAATCAAAGAAGTAAATAGAGGTAGTTAGTAGTTATGGCAAAACAGACAAAAAAACTGATAGCAAACAATAAAAAAGCATATCACGATTATTTTATAGAAGATAAGTATGAGGCTGGAATCTCGCTTGCGGGAACTGAGGTTAAATCGCTCAGGATGGGAAGATGCAGTGTAAAGGAAGCCTTTATACGAATCGAAAAGGGAGAAGTTTATGTCTACAATATGCACATTCCTGCATATGAAAAAGGAAATATATTTAACAAAGATCCGTTGAGAGTGCGTAAACTTCTCCTTCACAAAAGTGAGATACGAAAGATTGAAGGTCAGATAGCACAGAAGGGGTATACGGTAGTGCCACTGAGCGTATATTTCAGCGGAAGCCTTGTAAAAGTCGAGATTGGTCTTGCAAAAGGTAAAAAACTGTACGACAAAAGACAGGATATAGCGAAGAAAGATCAGAGGCGTGAAGCTGAGCGTAAATTTAAAAATCTTCAATTTTAGTGAAATTGCACAAAAAAAGACTTTAAAATTTATACAAAACAGCAAAAATACAAAAAACACTTGACGAACTATATTTACAATAGTAATATATTAACAACGAAACAAGTTGCGAAAGCGAACTGGATTGTTACTGATTGTATATCATACATATTAGGCAAGACTGGGTTGCACCGTTGAATATTGAACGTAGTTTATATATTACTATTGTTTGAGGACAGGTGTAATGCAGTTTTTTTGTTACTGTTCACTTGCAAGCTTGACACTGGCTGTCAAGCTATGCACCAATGAGTGAATTTTGCAGGATTACAGCCCCATGCATCGTAGATGCATTTAAGATTGGCTGTAATCGTTGCTGGTCGCACTGTAGGTGTGAACAGTAATGTTTTTTTTCTTTTTGAAAAACTCGGAAAACTTTTGTTGTTTTGTCCGGGGGAAGAAGAGTGAGGATCTTAAAAATTATAAATAACAATGTCGTAAGTGCCTGTGATGAGAAAGGCAAAGAGATTGTTGTTATGGGAAAAGGTTTAGGCTTTGGCAAGAAAAATGGAGATATTCTTGATGAGTCAAAGATTGAGAAAAAGTTTTCGATGCCGGATGAGAGTGTGAGCAGGCTTGAAGAATTACTTAAAGATATACCATATGAGTATATTCAGACTGCCAATAAGATAATAGCTATGGCAAAAGAAAAGTTTGGAATGAAACTGAGCAAGATAATCTACATAACGCTTACCGATCATCTTAATTTTGCGATTACCCGTTTCAAGAAGGGCATTGTCGTTGAAAATGCACTTTTGTGGGAGATCAAAAGATTTTATCAAAAAGAGTTTGAAGCCGGAAAAGGTGCACTTGATATCATAAAAGAAGATTTGGGGATTGAACTTTCAGAGGATGAGGCAGGATTTTTTGCACTTCATATATTAAATGCCCAGATTGATGCAGATATGATGCAGACCGTTAATATTCCGGCGATCACAAAGGATATTGTAAATATAGTAGGATATACATTTGGAAAAGAGCTTGACAGGGAGAGTTTATATTATGAGCGTTTTATCATTCATCTGAAACACTTCCTTGCAAGAGTTGTAAAAAATGAAGCTTATGGTGATGATGCGGATGACAGACTTACCATGATAGTAAAAGATGAGTTTCCAAAAAGTTACAGATGTGCACTCAGGATAAGGGATTATCTCAAAGCCAGCAGGAAGTACATTGTATCATTGGAGGAAATATCATATCTGACGATTCATATCCAGAGACTTTCAGGTGAAGGTCAGATAACTAACTTATAATCAAATATAAACAAACATATCTGTTAAGGGATTGTTACATTCAGTTGGCTAAACCCGGACACGAAACTTTTAACTTTTATTTTGAATATATATATTAAATATGTGAAAAAATATAGTTAGCTGCGTGTCCGGGCTTTTTAATTTAAGGAGGAAAATTATTATGAAAGAGTATTTTGGAAAGAAAATTTTTGGTGGAATTGCAATAGGAAAGATTAGTTTTTATTCAAAAAATCAGAATGTTGTCGTAAGAAAAAAGACAGACGATTCTGAGGGTGAGATAGCAAGATATGAAGCAGCAAGGGAAAAAGCAATAGAGCAGCTTCATGGTCTTTATGAGAAAGCATTAAAAGAAGTCGGTGAGATGAACGCAGAGATTTTTGAGGTTCATGCAATGATGCTTGAAGATGATGATTACAACGATTCAGTAAAAAATATAATCACATCACAGAAAGTCAATGCTGAGTACGCAGTCGGAGTTACAGGGGACAATTTCTCAGAGATGTTCGCAAATATGGAGGATGACTATTTTAAGGCTCGTTCTGCTGATGTAAAGGATATTTCAGAGAGAGTTATCTCAGTTCTGTGTGGAAAGACAAGTGACAGTGATATAGGAGATGAACCTGTTATAATTGTTGCTGATGACCTTGCCCCAAGTGAGACTGTTCAGATGGATAAGACAAAACTTCTTGCATTCGTCACAAAGTTTGGTTCTTCAAATTCACATACAGCTATCCTTGCAAGGACAATGGGAATACCAGCACTTATCGGTGTTGATATTGATGAGGAATGGAATGGAAAGACAGGAATCATTGACGGTTTTGAGGGAAAGATCATAGTAGAGCCTGATGAAGCTACGATGAACGAATATTTAAAGAAACAGGAAGCTGCTAAAGAGCAGAAAAAACTTTTACAGAGCCTCAAGGGAAAAGATACTGTTACAAAGTCAGGAAAGCAGATAAAGTTATATGCTAACATTGGAAATCCTTCAGACCTTGCAGCGGTTGTTCAGAATGATGCAGCAGGAATCGGACTTTTCAGAAGTGAGTTTCTCTATCTTGAAGCAAGTGACTATCCTACAGAGGATGAGCAGCTTAAAGCTTACAAGCAGGTAGCAGAGACTATGGCGGGTAAGAAAGTAATAATCCGTACACTTGACATAGGAGCAGACAAGCAGGCAGATTATTTCAATCTTGAGAAGGAAGAAAATCCTGCAATGGGATACAGAGCTATAAGAATCTGTCTTACAAGAGAGGATGTATTTAAGACACAGCTTCGTGCATTGTACAGAGCAAGTGCATATGGAAATATCGCCATCATGTACCCTATGATAACATCTGTTGATGAGGTGAGAAGAATAAAAGAGATTTCAAAATAGGTCAGAGAAGAACTTGTTGCAGCAGGAGTTGAGATAGGTGAAGTTGAGGAGGGAATCATGATAGAAACTCCGGCAGCAGCTATCATAAGCGACCTTCTTGCAAAAGAAGTTGACTTCTTTAGTATAGGAACAAATGACCTGACACAGTATACACTTGCGATAGACCGTCAGAACTCAAAACTTGATGAGTTCTACAATCCACATCATGAGGCAATACTCAGAATGATTCAGATGGTTATCGACAATGCACATAAAGAGGGAATCTGGGCAGGAATCTGTGGAGAGCTTGGTGCTGATACAGAACTTACAGAGAGATTTGTTGAGATGGGAATCGATGAACTTTCAGTTTCACCGGCTTGTGTACTTCCGATAAGAAAGATTGTAAGAGATATGGACTGATTGACTATTGTTCCAGCTAAATAATGCATAATAATTTTGACAGAGATCACTAAAGAGGCAGAAAGATTTTGGAATACAGTTAATATGATGATTGTTTAATAATGATATATAAGGTTAGAAGATATGGAGGATGAGGTTATGGATTATGGAAAAGCAGCTAAGGAAGTGCTTGAAAAGATAGGAGGCAGCGATAATATAATCTCAGCGGCACATTGTGCCACGAGGTTAAGACTTGTTATCGCTGACAATTCAAAATGCAGTAAAGAAGCGATTGAAAATATTGACGGTGTAAAAGGTGTATTTGAGGCATCAGGACAGCTTCAGATAATCTTTGGAACAGGTACGGTAAACAAGGTATATGATGAGTTTATATCACTTGCCCATATATCAGGAGGAACAAAAGAGGATGTAAAAGCTGCGGCAGCATCAAAACAGAATGTATTTAAACGTGCCATTAAGACGCTCGGAGATATATTTGTTCCGATAATTCCGGCAATCGTTGCAAGTGGTCTTTTGATGGGACTTTTGGAGGGCTTCTGTAATCTATGGCCGCAGATGGCAAACTCATCAACATACACGATAATCCATCTGTTCAGTAATGCGGCATTTGTATATTTACCAATTCTTATAGCGATAAGTGCGGCAAAGACTTTTGGTGGAAACCAGTTTCTCGGTGCAGTTATCGGTATGATAATGATACACAGTGACCTCATAAATGCGTGGTCAGTATCGGGAATGAAAGCATCTGACATTCCTACTGCATCTGTCTGGTTTGGCTTGTACGACATAAAACTTGTAGGTTATCAGGGACATGTGATACCCGTTGTAATAGCTGTTTGGCTTATGTCAATGATAGAAAAGAAACTTCACAAGATAGTACCTGAGATAATCGATTTATTTGTCACACCGCTTGTTACAGTACTTGTTACAGGATACATAACACTTACTGTTGTAGGACCTATCTTTTCAACAGTTGAAAACTGGGTGCTCTCAGCAGCAACAAATCTTATCGCACTTCCGTTTGGTATAGGAGGAATGATAGTAGGAGCTTTATATGCACCGACAGTAGTCGCAGGACTTCATCATATGTATAATGCGATAGAGGCCGGACTTTTAAGCTCAAATGGTGTCAATACATGGATGCCTATTGCGACAGCGGCAAATGTGGCACAGGGTGCAGCTTGCCTTGCAGTAGCTATCAGGACAAAAAACGCAAAGACAAAGAGTGTGGCACTTCCGGCAGCATTATCTGCTTATCTTGGAATAACAGAGCCTGCGATCTTTGGTGTCAATGTAAGATTTTTTAAACCGTTTATCGCAGGATGTATAGGTGGTGCATGCGGAGGTCTTGTGGCAGGACTTACCGGAGTAGGTGCAACAGCATATGGAATCACCGGAGTATTTGGTTTCCTTATAACAACATCATACACAGTACAGTATGCAATTATAATCATAGTTGCGACTGTAGTTGCATTTGCAGTATCATGGATATTATATAAGGAAGAAAAGCCTGCTGTGAAAACAGAAACTGATAATAAGGTGTCAGAAAGTGCTCATGTTTTAGACGAAGCTGCTGCAACACAAAAAGGAGAAAGCGGTGATACTGTAAAAGAGATTTATTCACCATTAAAAGGCGAAGCAATAAGATTGTCAGAAGTTCCTGATGATACATTTGCAAATGAGATTCTTGGAAAAGGCATGGCAGTCATCCCAAGTGAGGGTATGGTAGTATCGCCGGTTGATGGAGAGGCTTCGACATTGTTTGACACACTTCATGCAATTGGAGTTACTGGAGATAATGGTGTTGAGCTTTTGATTCATGTTGGAATAAATACAGTTGAACTTGAAGGAAAATATTATAAGGCACTTGTAAAACAGGGTGACAAGGTAACAAAAGGACAGCCGTTACTTGAATTTGACATAGATGGTATCAGAGGTGCAGGATATAACACAGTCACACCTGTTATCATCACGAACTCAGATGAATATGATGATGTTGAACAGGTTGTAAGCGGAAACGTTGAAAGAGCAACGCTTGTTATGAATGTGCGATAACTGATATGAATTATCATTTGCCATTTTCATAAAATTTTGCTAAAATAAAATATATAAATATGATTTGTTAAAAAGACTTTGCAAATGATTTTAGATCATATGTGAAGTCTTTTTTATAGAGGTTACAATATAAAAAAGACGTATGTACTATGTGACAGTGCAGGGCACTGGGGATAGTTTGCGGGAGACATAAATTATGGGCGAGAATATGCACGATGAAAACAATAATATAGTATATTTTGAGAAGCAGAGTTTTGAGAGAGTAAATCTTGAAAAGATATTTTCTGAAGTTATTGACAGAGAACTTATTATGGTGATCGCACCGTCTGGATATGGTAAGACAACGTTTGTGAGAAACTATTTTTTAAAGAGAAATGACATAAAATTTATATGGTTTGCGATGCTAAGGGAAGAACAGGATGAAAACTGGGTATGGCATCGTTTATGTATCAAGTTCAGTGAATATTATAAAGAATTGTCAGACAGGATATTAAATATCGATATGCCACATTCAAGACAGGAATTTTTGTATGTGGCAAGAGTTTTGAACAGGTATATTGAGGATGAGCTGTATCTGGTCATAGATGATTTTCATCAATTTAATAATACATTTTTTAATGAGATGCTGGAAGTGATAATTGACAGTGTAGAAAAGATACATGTTATCCTGATATCAAGGATATACCCTGATATTTCATATGATGAAATGTTGCTGAATGGAAAATGCGTCATACTTAATCAGCAGAATATGACACTTAGCAGGACACAGGTTGAAGAAATCTTTAAAGAAAATGGCGTTGTTCTTGATGAAAAGGAAGCTGATGAGGTATACAGATATACCGAAGGCTGGATAAGTGCCGTTTATCTTGCATTATATGAATATAGGAAAAGTCATGGCTTTGGAAATTTCAGAGGAGCGAATCACTTATTAAAAACAGCTATTTTTGATAAGTTGCACCCAAAGATAAGAGAGTTGTATACAAGAATGTCTCTGTTTAACAGGTTTGACATAAATGGTGCAGCATTTATATCTGAAGTGGATTTTTCAGAGAGCATACTTCTCGATAATATAGAAAAATTTGGATTTGTACATTATGACAGCGATACAAATACATTTGAGATGCACGCTCTTTTAAGGAATGTCGCTGAACTTGAACTTGAGAAATCCCAGACAGATACTTCGAGAATCTATAACAGGGCAGGAGAACTTTGGGAAAAGAGAGGGATATATGTAAAAGCCGTAAAATGTTATATCAAGGCGAAAAATGCGGAAAAGACAGCACAATTATATGCGGGTGAGCATGGAAAAAATATTATTGCGGAAGCTCCGGAACTCTTTGGTGAGATAAGGGAATTTATATGGGAGAAGATATGGGAGAAATATCCTATGGCACTTTTAAACCAGTTGTTTTATCTTGCGACAAAAGAGAGTGAAAAAAAGATAATGCCGCTTTATGATATGATAATGCAGGACATAAACAGGAGCGAGATATGGAGCACAGACAATAAGATACTCGGTGAAATGCAGGTTATAAAGGCGATATTACAGTTTAATGACCTTAATGAGATAACAGCTTCATTGAAAGAGGCATGCAGGCTGCTCGGTTATCAGAAATCAGATATACTTGGCAATGCTCTGCTTACATACGGAACGGTATGTATGACAGTTTTATATTATAATGAAAGTGGAAAATTAAGACAGATAATAGAAAAGGAAAAAGAGCATACAAGATATTATATGCATCTTACTAAAGGTACGACTGAGGGATGGGATGACTTTTTTGAGGCAGAGTATTCAATGCTTACCGGAGACTTAAAAAGGGCATATGAACTTGCAGAAAGTGTCTGTAAACAGACACTTCTCAGAAAGCAGACATGTATAGTGATAAGCTGTTACTATATAATGTTTCGATGCCTTATATATAGTGGTGACAAAAAAACATTTGTGGAAAAAATGCAGGAACTTAAAGGGCTGTATGAGAACGAGACAAATCCACTGTTACTTACAGATATAGACCTTGTAAGAGGATATACATATGCCTGTCTTGGAAAGGAAGACAAGATGCCTGAATGGCTTGTTGACTTTAAGCTGGAAAACTGTAGTAAGACAGTGAGAAATATAAGAAGTGGATGTCTTACATACGGGAAACTTCTTTGTTTTAAGAAAGAATGGGAGATGTTAGATGTTATAGCTGAACAGATGCTTGTCCCCTATGAATATGGCAAGATAAGTATTCAGCCGATAATTGCCGGAAATATCTATAAAGCGATAGCAAAGTATAATCTTGGAAATGAGGCCGCTGCCATAGAATACCTTGGAAATGCACTTGAAATAGCTAAACCCGACGGCTTTAAAATAGCATTTATGGAAAATGCTGCTGATATAATGCCTGTTATAAGGCAGATTAAAAAAGATGATTTCATAAATGAGCTTATGCCGTTTATGGAAAAGTATCAAAGTGGAATAGATTCATTTATGAGAGAAAAAAAGAACAAGAAGCCTATACTGACCAAGAGAGAAAGAGAACTTATGGCTCTTGTAAAGGATGGATATAGAAATGCAGATATAAGTGAAGCGATGCATATAGCCGTTGTTACGGTTGAGAAGAATCTTACCAATATCTACCGTAAACTTGGGGTTACCAACAGAACGGCAGCTATACGGATGATAAAAGAACTTGAAGAAGATAAATAGTGAAAACCCTGCCATAAACCATACTTTTTTACAGTTGTATCATACTGAAAAAGTATGGTTTTCCATAATAGAAAATATAAAACAATATGCCTATAATATAATCATGATATCTTGTAACAGGAATGTGGTGTGTTCCTAAAAGAAAGGATTATAGGGTGATGTGTATGAAAAAAATACGACAGGTGAGCTTTTTTGAAAATTTTCTTATGGAGATCATATTTACTGATGACAGTGTCGGCCTTTATGATATGAGTTCCAGACTTAAAACAGTAAGGTTTTATGATCTGAATGATTGGGAGATATTTAAAAAGGGCTATGTTAAAAATGAGCAGGTCATCTGCTGGGAAAACGGTTCAGAACTGTTTTTAGATGAAATTATCTTAAAATTATAAGTAGGGAGAAACAAAATGTTAAATAACTTCAAGGACAAACTTCGTAATTATCCAATCAAAAAGAAATTATCGGCATCATTTTTATTTATTATCATTTTAGCTACGGTTGTTGGGATTGTTTTATTTTCAGGGGCAGAGTATATATCATCGAATGTCAAAAAGATATATACAGGACCTATGACAAATGCAAGTGATGTAGGTGATGTAAAATATGGCCTTACTGATCTGCAAAGGGCGATAAACAGAATACTTGCAGAGGGCAAGGATACATTAGAACAGAATTATTCAACTTTTGAAAAGACTGTTGAGACTGATGTTAAACTTGTAAAAGATGCTGTTGACTCACTTGATAAAAGATTTGAAACGGCAGAGGGAAAAAGCAAATTAAGCGAGTTAAAAGATAAGATAAATGAAGGTGAAGAAGTAAGACCTGAGGTTATGGATCTTATGAAGAACGGAAAGTTTGATGAGGCATACGATCTTAACTATAATACATATCTTCCTATTGTCAATGATATTAAATCGCTTACTGTCGAGCTTGAGAAGATAGTAAATGACAATGGTATGCAGTATTATATGAATTCTATCACATTAAACAGGGCGCTTGCAGTTGTGGCTGTTGTGCTTATAGCCTTAATGATCTTTTTGGCGATAACCCTAATGCGTATTATTACTGAAAATCTTTCAACTCCGGCAGAGCAGATGTCAGAAGCTGCAAAGCTCATGTATGAAGGTGATATGTCGGCAGGGAAACTTATAACCTATGAATCAGAAGATGAATTTGGAATAATGGCTGACGCGATGCGTGGAACAATGAAAAATCTTCAGCTTTATGTAACGGAGATCTCGCAGACTTTAAGAGAGATAGCCAAAGGTGATCTTACAAAAGATTCAGATGAGATTACAGATTTTAAAGGTGACTTTATTGACATAAAAAATTCATTTGTATATATTTTAAAACATTTTAATACTACATTAAATAATATTCAGGAAACATCAGAGCATGTGGAGCGTGGTGCAAATGAGATATCGAAAGCATCAGATGAGCTGTCAAAGGGTACAGGTGACCAGGCAAGTGCGGTAGAAGAACTTACGGCTACAATTGAGACAGTTGCTTCTTTGGCAGATACAAGTGCTAAAAATTCACAGTCAGCTTTAGATGGAATATCTGAAGCTGTGGATATCGCATTTGAAGAAAGAAAGAAGATGGACAGCCTTTCAGCAGAGATGCAAAACATCATAAATATTTCAAAGAAGATAGAAGAAATTACTTCAACTATAGAAGATATAGCAACGCAGACAAATCTTCTTGCACTTAATGCTTCGATAGAGGCAGCAAGAGCAGGTGATGCAGGAAAAGGTTTTGCAGTTGTTGCTGAACAGATTGGAAAACTTGCTACAGACAGTTCAAATTCTGCTGTTGACACAAGAGAACTGATATTAAAAACAATAGAAGAAATCAATAAGGGTGATGAGATAACAAAGTCGGTTGTAAAGGCATTTGAAACTACGATAGATGAGATGAAAAAATTTGCTGATGTTGCAAAAACAACAAATGAATCAGCAAAAAATCAGGCTGATGCACTTGCACAGATTGAGCAGGGTATAGAGCAGATATCGGCAGTTACACAAAATACTGCTGCTGCATCACAGCAAAGTTCAGCGGTCAGTGTCGAATTATCGCAGAGAGCAGGCGAGTTAGATAAACTTGTGCACAATTTTAAGTTGTATTAAAATGAAAAAGTGATAAAATAGAATATAGAGATAAATATAAGACCATATTGTTAATGTAATATGGTCTTATATTTTGGAAAAAATGTAAAAAGATAATAATAAATCTGAGTGTTTTATATATGTTTGTACACAGTATGGATTTTTAAATGAGAGGAAAAGATAATGGAAATAGATATAATAGGATTGTTAAGTGCATTTTCTTTTGCACTTGACTGTGTGGAAGCAGAATTGATCCATGTTACATCAAATCATGGAAAAAGAGTGGCATATATGAGTGTATGTATGGCTCAGAAAATGGGAGTGTCGGATGATGCACTCAGAGATCTGGCTGCATGTGCATTGCTTCATGATAATGCTCTTACACAATATATAAATGAAGAATTTTATAATGATATATCAAAAGCGGCAGCAGATGAGATAAGTCCAAGACAGCTTGGTATGCACTGTATATATGGTGAAAAAAATCTCGAAAAGTATCCATTTAAGACAGATGTAAAAAATGTTATATTATACCATCATGAGGAGGCGGATGGTTCAGGGCCTTTTGGTAAAACATGGACAGAGGTTCCTCTGTTTGCAAGGATAATACATTTTTGTGATATGCTGGATGCATTTTGTAAAGCACAGAAATTTGATGAGCATGTTTTTAACAAGGCAGTTCATTTTATTGAAAAAAATAGGGATATAAGATTTGACGGTGAAGTTACGGGAATGTTTTTGGATGCTTTTGACAAAGAGGAGTTTAGCAGACTTGGTGACGAGCATATCGAGGAGTATTTCTGGGACAGGATACCCTGCGAAAAAAGTTTTTATTCTTTTGATATATTAAAAGACCTTGCGAATCTGTTTGCAAAGATAATCGACTACAAGTCAGAATTTACGAGCAGACATTCTCTCGGAGTGGCAAAAACAGCGGCGAATATTTCTAAGATAATGGGATATGATGAGGTGACCTGTGACAAAATGTATCTTGCGGGTGCATTGCATGATGTGGGAAAGATTGCGATAGGAAATGAAATTCTTGAAAAGCCGGCGCGTCTTACAGATGAGGAATTTGCCAAAATGAAAAATCATGCAGGTTATACATATATGATTTTGTCAAAAGTTGATGGATTTGAGGAAATAAGAGATCTGGCTGCATTTCATCATGAACGGCTTGATGGAAGTGGGTATCCGTTTGGAAAAAAAGCCGATGAACTTAATCAGCTTCAGAGGATAATGGCGTGTGCAGATATATATCAGGCATTGACAGAAAAAAGACCTTATAAAGATGGAATGAGTCATAAAAAGGCATGCGGGATTTTGCGGGATATGGCAGACAAAAACTGGATAGACAAGGATATCACAGATGTAATATGTCGGATGGAAGATTAAACATTATTGTGGAAAGAATAAACAGCACAGGAGATACTAGTGTAGTGACATGTTCATATTCAGCCAAATGACTTGCTTGAATTTACATTTGC
>NZ_JAHLQE010000064.1 GCF_018918235.1 Eubacterium sp. MSJ-13 | reverse complement strand
TCGCGAAACCACAAACAATCTCCCAATCAAAACCTCCACATCGCAAAATCCCAAACACTTTTCCTATCAAATCCCTCCATCACGAAACCACAAACATCTCTTACCAAAATTCTCCACATCCCAAAACCACAAACACTTTTCCTATCAAAACCTCCACATCGCGAAACACCAAACAATCTCTTATCAAATTCTCCACATCGCGAAGCACCAATACCGTATATAGGCTTGCGAGTGGGCTGCTAAGTAACACAAGCAGGCATTGTTGTAGCCGCCGGTACTTAAGTGCTGTCTTTTAGCACTTTATGTACCGCTGCGAGCTACAAATAGCGAGAGCGTGCCTGCGGCTGTTACTTAGCAGCCCACTCGCAAGCCCTCACAACCTCCCTAAGTTTCGCCCTCACAACCTAGTTTCGCCCCGCAATCTCCAACAACTGGTCACGCAGTTTCGCCGCCAACTCAAAATTAAGTTCTGCTGCCGCCGTATGCATCTGTTTCTTGAGCTTCGCAACAAGTTTATCAATCTCTTTCTCACTCATAGACTCGATATCCTTGGTTATATCCTCACTGCTTGTCTCAACCTTCTTTGAAATACTTATAAGCTCTCTTACAGCCTTCTTTATCGTCTGCGGAGTGATACCATGCTCCTCGTTATATTTCGCCTGAATCTTTCTTCTTCGGTTAGTCTCATCTATCGCATTCTTCATCGAGTCAGTCATAACATCCGCATACATGATAACACGCCCATCAGCATTTCTAGCCGCCCTTCCAATAGTCTGTATAAGCGATATCTCAGAGCGAAGGAATCCTTCCTTATCAGCATCAAGAATAGCCACAAGCTCAATCTCAGGTATATCAAGTCCCTCACGCAGAAGGTTGATTCCAACAAGTACATCAAACACATCCATTCGCATATCCCTGATTATCTCCGAACGCTCAAGCGTATCTATATCAGAATGAAGATATCTCACCCTTATACCTATCTCTTTCAGATAATTTGTCAGATCCTCCGCCATCTTTTTCGTAAGTGTATTTATCATAACCTTATTTCCGGCATCAAGCGTCTTTCTTATCTCACCTACAAGGTCATCAATCTGCCCCTTTACAGGTTTAACTGTAATCTCCGGGTCAAGAAGTCCCGTTGGTCTTATAATCTGCTCAACTCTTGCAAGCTCGTGTTCTTTCTCATACACATTCGGTGTTGCAGACACAAAGAGCATCTGATTTATATGGCTCTCAAACTCATCAAAATTAAGAGGTCTGTTGTCAAGTGCCGATGGCAGTCTGAAACCATACTCCACAAGCGTATTTTTTCTTGAGCGGTCACCCGCATACATCCCTCTTATCTGAGGTATCGTGATATGCGACTCATCAACCATTATGATAAAATCATCAGGAAAATAATCAAGCAATGTATGAGGCGGCTGCCCCGGTTTAAGTCCTGATAAATGTCTTGAATAATTTTCTATTCCAGAACAGAACCCCGTTTCACGAAGCATCTCTATATCAAAATTCGTTCTCTCCGAAATTCTCTGTGCTTCAAGAAGTTTATCCTGACTTTTAAACTCCTTAACTCTGTATTCAAGTTCATTTTCTATACCTATTATTGCTCTGTTCATATTGTCATGGTCTACCACATAATGAGATGCCGGAAACACAACCATATGCTCAAGTTCTGCCTTTATCTCCCCCGTAAGCACATCTATCTGTGTTATCCTGTCAACCTCATCCCCGAAAAATTCAACTCTGAGTGCCATATCAGACTCCGAAACAGGAAAAATCTCCAATACATCACCACGCACTCTGAAAGTGCCACGCTTAAAATCCATATCATTGCGGGCATACTGAATCTCTACAAGTTTTTTGATAACCTCATCTCTGTCCTTCATCATCCCCGGTCTTAGAGAAACAGTCATATTCTGATAGTCTATAGGACTTCCAAGACCATATATGCAGGAAACACTCGCAACAATGATGACGTCCCTCCTCTCAGTGAGAGCTGCCGTAGCAGAATGTCTTAATTTATCAATCTCATCATTTATAGATGAATCCTTCTCTATATAAGTATCGGATGACGGAACATACGCCTCCGGCTGGTAATAATCATAATAGGAGACAAAATATTCCACCGCATTTTCAGGAAAGAATTCTTTAAACTCGCCATAAAGCTGTGCTGCAAGAGTCTTGTTATGTGCGATTATAAGTGTAGGTCTGTTCAGTTTCTGTATAACATTTGCCATTGTAAAAGTTTTGCCCGAACCTGTAACACCAAGCAATGTCTGAAACTGGTTACCTTCTTCAAATCCTTTTACAAGTTCCTCGATAGCCTGTGGCTGGTCTCCGGTTGGCTCATATGGAGCTTTTAATTTGAACTCACTCATTGTAGATTCCTCCTTACATGCTTTGCCAAGCGGATATTAGCAATCCGCTCTGCTACTTGCTCATAATACTATTAGCTGCTATCGCAGCATATCAGAAGGGGCTTATACCCCTCCTAATACAAGCAAATCCCCACCCACCACTATTACTCTACACAATAGAAGTGGTGGACTTTCTTGATAGTGTTAAAATAACTCCGGCTCATTCTCAATCAAATCTTCTGCTAAATATTTTGCATCCATATTTTCTATTCCATAACTGTCGTTTGAAATTTGTTCAGCAAGTTTACTGGAATAATAAATATCAAATGCCTTTCGTAAATCAATACCTTTCATTTCGGAAATTGCATTAATAATATCATTTTCCAGATTTTGTTTATAAACTTCTTCCAATTGCTTTTTATCTACCATTGTTTTCCACCTCATATGCCCTTTTAAAAGTGATAAGTCGATTCAGTATTTCTTGATTTACAATACAGATTTGATTGTTCATCTTATAGTATCGCAATTCCCCCAAAACTTTTTCCTTATCCCACAATCCTTTAAAATACATATCTACAGTCTTAAACACATCATCATCTGCAACATTTCCTATAATAATGTCATATTCTTTATTTAACGGTTGTCCTTTTCTACATGCACATACAAAATCAAGCCATTTTTCATTTTCTTTTTGAAAAGATAATACTCTAAAATCATCCCATTCTTCAGATAATTCATAAACATTAACTATTGCAGTTTTTTCCTTTCTCATACCCTTTCGAACTGCCCATTTCTTTGCCTGATTTTCAAAAGTTGTAATGTAAAATCCTCTGCCAAAATCCAAATACTTTTTTGAATGTACTACATCTGGATTTTTTATAATTTCTGTTGATCCATGATATACAATCATACATTAACTCCTTTTTCTCTCACATAATCAGTAATATCTTCAACCAAATATTCTTTTCCCTGTGTATGAAGAACATCATAGCATTTAATAATATAATTATCCAAAATTCCGGTTGAATTTAATATTTTATACACTTTGGCTGGAGACATGTTCCATTTATCCGCAAGACTATATAGCATGAATATTGAAAAACTCAATTCTTTTTTCTCACACATAATCACAACCAACCCTTCTGTCATATTTATACTTACACTATAACAAGCACTTTATATTTATACACTATATTTCCCAATTATTATCAAAAAGTCACCAAACACTTCATCCACCCGCTTTTCACCTATACTATACTAAATAAACATATGTTTTGCAACAACATTCCCAAATACCAAAACAGAGGCACTGCTTTCACAATACCTCTGTTTTGATAAGATTATTCAATTATAAATTATATTATACGATATCCTATTCCTGTATAAGCGTAAATACACTTATAAGCTCTTTAAGTTTATCAGCCTGTGCTGAAAGTTCTTCACTGCTTGCCGAGCTTTCTTCTGCCATGGCAGTATTCTCCTGAATAACGGCTGCTATCTGATTTGCTGCATCAGAAATCTGTGAAAGTGCCTGTGACTGCTTGTCAGATGCCTCTGTTATCTCACCTATATTTTTAACAAGGTCATTTGTCTTTTTGACAGATGCAAGAAGTTTCTGGGCTGTTTCATCAACAACCTTCTTTCCATCATCAACCGCCTGCATTGCCTTTACGATAAGGTCATTTGAATTCTTGGCTGCCTCTGCACTCTGTGTCGCAAGTACTCCTACCTGAGTAGCAACAACCGCAAATCCTTTTCCACTCTCGCCGGCTCTTGCTGCCTCTATTGATGCATTGAGTGCAAGAAGATTAGTCTGCTCTGCTATGTCATCTATCGTACTTATGATAGAACTTATCTGTGCAGAACTCTCATTTATCACTTCCATAGCTTCTACAACCTGCTGCATCTGCTCATTGCTGCTTATGATATCCTCACCGACAACCTTTGCCATGTCATTAGCTATATTTGCATTTTCAGCATTCTTCTCAACCTGCTCTGAAACATTTACTATTGTACTCTGCAATTCATCAACCGAACTTGCCTGATCCATTGCTCCATCAGTAAGAGACTGTGCACCCTGAGATATCTGTGCTGCATTTGCCGCAACAAGTTCTGAAGCTGCATTGATCTCATTTAATGTATGAGACAGGTCATTAATAACCTTTACCAACGCCACTTCGATATGTTTGAAATCACCGACATGCTCTACACTAGGTGCAATATTAAAGTTTCCGGTAGCCATATCATTAAGTCCTCTTGTAAGATCCTTTATGATACTGCTAAGTGTAGTTGCCATTCTTGAAAATGTATCAGCAAGTTCTCCGATCTCATCTGTATGCTGTGCTTCAAGTGATACAGAAAAATCACCATGTGAGAGCTTATCAGCAACCTCCATAACGCCACTGATAGGCTGTATATAACTTCGTACAAAATGCGAACTTACAATAATGATAACTACCAAAGTAATAATCGAAATAATGACCATCATTAAGACAAGTTTAACAGTATTACTATAAAGGTCTGTTTTCTTTAATGCACTCGCTGCCCACCATGTCTGATTTGCAGCCTGAATAGGTGCATAATACCTTACGATACTGCTTCCATCATCCTTCTTCGTGCTGACACTGAAACTCTTTCCTGTCTTCATGCCATTCTCAATCTTTTTATAATCACTTTCAGAAATCAGTTCACTTAATTTCTGCCCTACATAATCATTTGATTCACTATCATAGACCATTGTACTGTTTGCATTATAAACATCAACATACATACTTGGATATTTTGAATCTGATGAATTAAGTTTGCTAAATGTTTCAATATTTATATCAACTACTATTATTCCCTTAGTCTCTCCATCATAAACAATAGGGAATGATGCTGTTACCATTGTTATTCCCTGATCCTCATATGGGTCAGTAAAATAATCCTGCTGTGTCTCAGCAGCCTGCTTATAATATTCATTTTTACTGTAATCACTGTATTTTCCATAGCTCTGAACTTTACCTGCTTCTGCATCGTCAGAACTAACATAAACTGTATAATCTTTTATTGCCGGATCAAACGCATCCTGCTCAAAGAATACTCCAACACCCGCAATTTCTTCATTATTCTTAGCTGTCGAAGTTGCGAGATTGACAATAAAGTTTTCAATCTCCTTATTCATACTTTGAAGTGATACATCATATACATCACTTTTTTCCTTACGTCCATCGTACCCCTTTTTTGAATATTCGTCATACTTTTTCTCCAGATATTCCTGAAGAATAGTAGCAGTATTTGACGCATTTGTTATTATGTTCTGTACCATCTGGCCGTTTTCTTTTGCAATTCCCGTAAACTCACCGTTGATACTGCTGCTAAGTGAACGACCTGCCAATGCTGCACTAATGGCAACCATTATTGCCAGACATACTCCGAGAAGCATTGCTGTGGCTACTGAGATCTTATATGACAGTTTTTTATTTCTAAACTTCTCAACTGCCGACATTGCTTTTCCATTCTGTTTTGAACTCATATAACTTTCCTCTCTTTTTCATGTACTTTATAATCGTGTGCTTTTGTGCTTTACACTTAAACAACCAACTACAATTATATCACTGTAAAAAAAATGTAACAATATACTATATATTCCGTAATCATTTGAAAACAGGCTTTTTTCGGTATGTCATTTTTTATATTTCTCTATATGACTTTCCAAATAACTGGTCAAGCGGATATTCGCAATCCGCTTTGCTACTTGCTCATAAACACTATTAGCTGCTATCGCAGCATATCAAAAGGGGCTTGTGCCCCTCCTAATACAAGGAAGTCCCCACCCCCACTTATTGCTCTACGCAATATAACCGTGGGGACTTTCTTGATAGTGTTAAAATTTTATTGGCTGAGATAGTCAAGCGCAGCCTTAACCTGATTATCGACTTTTACACCGCTTTCCTCTAACTTTATACGCTTGCCGGTATATTCAACCTTTACATCAGGTTCAAAACCTTTGTCATGTATATTTGTTCCTTTAGGCGTATAATACTTAGATGTAGTAAACTTTATGGCTGTGCCATCTTCAAGAGCAAACGATGACTGTACTATACCCTTTCCAAAAGTTTTTGTCCCGATGAGCTTCGCCTTTCCATAATCTCTTAACGCTCCACAAAATACTTCAGATGCACTTGCAGAATTGCCATTCACAAGAATCACAATAGGAACATTTACTTCTTTTTTGTCTTTCGTATAATACTCCTGTGCAATGCCCTTTTTATCCTTTGTATAAACTACCATTTCTTTCGGAAGAAGTCTGTCAAGCATACCTATCGCAGTATTCAAAAGTCCGCCACCGTTATCTCTCAAATCTATAATAAGGCCTTTCTCACCTTTTTTCTCTAAGTCATCTACAGCTTTTATAAACTGTTTTTCAGTGACTTCCTCAAATCCGCTTACTGAAATGTAGCCTATATTATTATCAAGCATCTTATGAGAAACCGTCTTATCTTTTATAACTTCTCTTTTTATCTTCATTTTCAACGGTTCTGCCACATTATTCCTGTTTACCGTTATCTCAACACTTGTGCCCTCTTTTCCCTTTACTTTTGACACAATATAAGAGATATCCTTGCTTTCAATATTTTCTCCATCAACTTCTACAAGAATATCACCTTTCTTTACCCCTGCTCTCTGTGCAGGTCCTCCTTTCACGACACCTATTATCGTCAATACTCCCGTATTTGAGTCCTGAGACATATATGCACCTATCCCACAAAATACGCCGCTAGACTTTTCAGAGATATCCTTGTATTCATCCTTTGTATAATACGCCGCATATTTATCATCAAGACCATTTAATATTCCCTTATAAACCGAATCCGCCATCTTTTCATAATCTATATCATTCAGATAATATTTATCTATATATGCAGACAACAAATTTATCTTATCCTTTATCTTCGCTGCCTGTTCGTTGGTTATCTGGCTGTTCTGT
The DNA here is from genome assembly GCF_018918235.1 of Eubacterium sp. MSJ-13. Lineage (GTDB taxonomy): Bacteria > Bacillota > Clostridia > Lachnospirales > Lachnospiraceae > Butyribacter. Next base: position 9,420 of record NZ_JAHLQE010000064.1, on the reverse strand, counting down.
TTTGTGTTTACCACTGAACTTATATCAAGTTTTCCCGTGTAAGAAGCCACTGTTACAAGCAATACAAAACATGTCAAAGTCACCACAACTCCCATCAAAACACCTTTTAAATAAGTCATTGTTTCGTTTTTTATATTCATATGCACTCTCTTCCAATCACATTTTTTATATTTATGGATACCATTTATATGATATTACCATCTATATGATATTATCACACTTAAAAGAACTTTTCCAATATGCACTTTTACTCGTAATTCCTTAACATTAACACCCTGCTGCCAAGTGACGCCATTCATCCTACATTCTGAAGTCATAGGTTTTGTGAGCAAAATATTATAAACTTCCACAACCTTCTCACAAATAAAAATCCCCTGTCTATGCTGATACCATATCAGTTACGATATCAGCATAAACAGGGAACACTACTGCCTATAGTCAAGCGTATATTGAAGTTTAGAATTCAAATGTTTCCATATATTTCATATATTTAACTACCATCAATGCTATCTTAAATGTGATCGCATCATCAAATACCCTGAGGTCAAGTCCTGTACTCTTTTCAAGTTTGTCAAGTCGGTATACCAGTGTATTTCTATGAATGTAAAGCTGTCTTGATGTCTCTGATACATTAAGACTGTTTTCAAAGAACTTATTTATCGTAGCTATAGTTTCCTCATCAAAATCATCCGGTGTCTTGTCCCCGAATATCTCACCTATAAACATCTTGCAAAGCGGCATCGGAAGCTGATAAATAAGTCTTCCTATTCCAAGACTGCTGTATGCGATGACATTTTGGTCACTATAGAATATCTTTCCGACATCAAGTGCCATTTTCGCTTCCTTATAAGAACGGGACACATCCTTTATCTCATTTACGATAGTTCCATAAGAAACATGGACACTTATCATAGCTTCTGTGTTGAGCATATCAAGAATGACATTTGCTGTCTTATCCATATCCTCGTATCCCTCATTTTCCTTGAGTTCTTTGACAAGAATAATGTTTTTCTCATCTACCTGAGTTATAAAATCTCTTGTCTTTCCTGCAAATAATCCCTTAACTGTCTCCAATGCATTTGAATCTTTTTCGTTCTTTGTCTCTATCAAAAATACAACTCTGTTTACACTTGTATCTATATGGAGCTTCTTTGCACGATTGTAGATATCTACCAGAAGGAGATTATCAAGCAAAAGATTCTTTATAAAGTTGTCCTTGTCATAACGCTCCTTATATGCAACAAGAAGGTTCTGTATCTGAAATGCAGCCAATTTTCCAACCATATACACATCATCACTGTCACCTTTTGCAAGGATAACATACTCTAACTGATGATCGTCAAAAACCTTAAAGAACTGATACCCCTGAAGCACCTGACTGTCCGCCGGAGAATCTACAAATGCCATAACTGCATCCTCATATTCTTCAACATTATTTATAGTAGTGGCAAGTGCTTTTCCTTCCGTATCCATAACACAAATATCAATTCTGGTAATATTTTTAAGTCCATCTATTGTAGTCTGTAAAACCTGATTAGATATCATATATTCCCTCCAACATTTATCATCTATATTTTAAAAGTAAAAATACATTTTGCTTTTAATACATTTTTTGATTCCATTACTAAACTATACCATCAATTTGCACAAAAGTAAATACTCCATGAAACAATATATCCATATTTACTATATTATTACGCATAAAAATTGTGCATTTTAACAAATTTTATGTTTAAACAGAATACTATGATACTTTTTTATAGTGACTAAAAAAGGCCATCACAAAAATGTGATGACCCTTTAATTTATAAAACTGCTTTTTCAAAAATATAACATAACATTCCCAAAAAACTAGTTTGTAATAACTTTCTCTGTCTCTTTGTCGAATACATGAATCTTGCTTGTATCAAGTGCAATCTTGATAGTATCGCCAGGACGTGCTGTTGTACGAGGATTTACACGAACTGTGATGTCAAATCCCTCTACTGTGAAGTATAAGAATACTTCAGCACCGAGCATTTCGTAAACTTTTACAGTTGCCTCAAGGACATTATCTGTTCCATTGTTTACATAGATTTCTTCATCCTTGATATCCTCAGGACGAATACCCATGATAACATCTTTACCAATGTAGCCACCTTCAACAAGTTTCTCTGCTTTTCCTTCAGGAAGTTTAACTGAATATGTACCAAACTCAAGTTTAACATCTGAACCATCTTTAACTGCTTTACAATTGATGAAGTTCATCTGAGGTGATCCGATGAATCCTGCTACGAATACATTGCAAGGCTTTGTATAAAGATCGATAGGTGAAGCAACCTGCTGCATAACACCATCTTTCATAACTACGATACGAGTACCAAGTGTAAGAGCCTCTGTCTGGTCATGTGTAACATAGATGATAGTAGCTTCAAGTCTCTGATGTATCTTAGAAATCTCGATACGCATCTGTACACGAAGTTTTGCATCAAGGTTTGATAAAGGCTCATCCATAAGGAATACCTTAGGATTACGAACGATTGCACGACCCATGGCAACACGCTGTCTCTGACCACCTGATAAAGCCTTTGGCTTACGGTCTAAGAGATGCTCGATATCAAGAATCTTTGCTGCTTCATGAACAAGTTTGTCAATCTTCTCCTTTGGAGTTTTTCTAAGTTTAAGTCCAAATGCCATGTTGTCATAAACTGACATATGAGGATAAAGAGCGTAGTTCTGGAATACCATGGCGATATCTCTGTCCTTTGGCTCTACATCATTTACAAGAGTATTTCCGATCCATAACTCACCTGAAGAAATTTCCTCAAGACCTGCGATCATACGGAGTGTTGTAGATTTTCCACAACCTGAAGGTCCTACGAAGATGATAAACTCTTTATCTGCAATATCAAGATTAAAATTTTTAACTGCCTGGAATCCGTTTGGATATGTTTTACAAATGTTTTTTAAAGATAAGCTTGCCATTATGTGCGTCCTCCTAATTTCATACAATTCATTTTAAAATATATAATAATGTGAATTTTGCCTGTCACATCTTTCATGCTTGTATAATACACTATCTTAAAATAATTTACCATAGAACAAATAGCCAAATAAATTTTTGACTTTTTGTGCAAAGAGTATATAAAGAGGATTTATTATAAATTTTTGCCTGTTTTATTATTAAATATCACAATAATTGCACCCTCAAACTGTCTGTTTTAACCAAAAGCAATATCAGTTTTGTTAAAAATAGTCAAATTATTCGTCTTTTTTGGTGTTATATATGTCAATTCTTTTCCTAAAAAATCTCGCCTTAAAAAATTTCTGAGGTATTCTCTCTACTGCAATCTTTTCATATAAACCAGCAAGACCTATCTTTCTTATCCATTTTGGAATCTTTTTTTCTTCTGCCATAATTATCTGTGCAACTCCACCAATCGCAACACATAATTTGGCATTCAACAGATTTACATGTTCCATGATCCAGCTTTCCTGAACGCCCGTCCTAAGATCAACAAGCAGAATATCAGGTATGCAGGTATTTATTTCATTTACTATCGCTGCATCTTCCATATCCTCACTGTAGATGCATGAACCGATAATACGAAGTTGTGGCTGATTTTTTTTGCAGTAATTCTTTAGATTTTCAATATCACTGCTATCATCCGAAACTATGTAAATAGTCCTGTCCTGTTTTTGCAGGTTTTCAAGCATTATACCAAAGCTTTTACAACTTACTACCATACCAGCATCCTTCAGGATATCTATCTTATAATTTGTCAGGAGTGCCTCCTCTCCCGGCAAAAACAGTTCAGCTCTGTCAACAAGTTCATGATATTTTTCATTTTCTGCGGATCTGTTTATCACCTCCGCAGATGCAAAAAATATCACATCAAGTTTATCATCATTTAAATACGCATTTATCTTTTCAATAAATACATCATTGCTGAGCATGTCTATCTCCATACCCATCACATTTACAACTGATTGCATAATATACCATGCCTTTCACAAAAAATGCACGTCATCTTAATAAGTGGCGTGCATTTTAAATTTGTTATTTCTATATCTGTCAATTGTTAGCATCAGCCGTTCCTATGATAATCTTAATATCATATCCGCTCTCAACTGTCCCCGTTTCTATAACCGGATTGCTAAAATACTGTACTAAATCTTTACCAGCACCATCCTCTTTTACAATAATCTTTGTCTGTGTCAAAGTAGCTGCTGTATAATCACCGATTTTCTTCACCTTATATCCAGCATTTGTAAGTTTTGTCTTTGCTGCTGATGCAAGACCGCCTATCTTACTTCCATTTAATACTATTATACTCTTTCCTTTTGATGATTTTGTCGAAGTTCTTGCAACTCTATCAAACACCTGTGCCTGTGTATATGTCGTATCATTGTTTACAAGATTATCTATAAATAATTTTGATGCCTTTGTATCTACCTGGAATATATTGTCCGTATACTTCCCTGGAATTCCCCAATAATGAAAAAGCTCCGGATCAAGTTTTTCATAACATTCTACATAACCTATCTTATTATAAACCGTAAGATTAGAATCCACTCTCTCATATTGCTGCTTTATAAACTCAGCTATCTTTTTCTGGTCTCCCTTTATATCCTTCAACTGATTTATATAACTCTCACTAGCCACATTTATCTTCTCTGTAACTGTAACCGACCTATCATTTTCAGACTCTGCAAGCGATAAAGGTTTAAATTTTACATTTACATTCCTTCTCGCATAATGACTTATATATGTTTCACGGTCTATTACAGTATAATAACTTATCTTTACTCCAAGCATCTTTTCTATGATAAGTTCACCATAACCATATGCATCATCATCTTTCTGAAAATACTGCTTAAGCCTGCCTATCCTGACAATCTGCGGTATCTCCTCATTAACTGTACTAAGTCTCTGATACATGTCAGTAGGTATAGTATAGTCTGTTCCTACCGGAATCGTTATATAATCCATATTGTTTGTATTGGTGTTACATATTTCCAAAATAAGATGTGATATTTTATTCTCGTCGCTTACATATATTAGATTTTTTGAAATTTCATCTGTTTGTGCTTCCTCAATAATATCTTTGATTTCATTTGAAGATGTTCCTACATTTTCCGAATTGTTTGAGAGAACCATATATGAAATTTTGTAACTTGCAAAGCCTACTGCAATTATGAGCAATATAAATAATATTGATTTTAACAGACTCAACGCAAATACCTTTGCTATATTCTTCTTTTTCATAACTGTACCTTTCTAATCTTGATTCTTTTTGTATAATACTAAAAAAACATATGAAGTATTATATCAAAAAAAAATTTCTATGTAAAGCAAAAGACTCGGTATTGTAACTTTTTTAACTAAATCGTAATACTTATTCTATATATTTTAAAAATGATTTTTATAGTCAGCTTCTTTATTTCTGACATTCAAATACATATATGGTATATTTATACTTATATAATATGATGCAAGGGTCAAAAACATATAATAATGTATCAATCCGTAGCATCAGTTTGGGGCAAAATACCTTTTGACCCAATATTATAATATAGAAATGAGGTAGATTCATGAACAAAACAGTTGTTGTAACAGGAGCTTCGCGCGGCATTGGACGTGCTATTGCTCTTTACTATGCCCAAAAAGGATTCAATGTATGTATATGTTGTCATAAAAGCTTAGAAAAGCTTGAAAAACTAAAACAGAAAATTCTAAACTGCGGTGTCAGTTGTGTTTCATATGCTGGAGATATTGGAATTTATAAAAATTGTGAAGATTTTTTTGAACTTATCATTAAAAATTTCGGGAGACCAGACATCCTTATAAATAATGCCGGTATTTCCTATATAGGGCTCCTACAGGATATGACTCCGGAAGAATGGCATAATATTGTTGAAACAAATCTCACATCTGTATTCAACTGCTGTAAACTTGCCATTCCTTCTATGTTAAATGTACATGCAGGAAAAATCATAAATATTTCCTCTGTATGGGGGTGTGTCGGTGCATCAACGGAAGTTGCATATTCAGCTACAAAAGGCGGTATCAATTCATTCACAAAAGCACTTGCCAAAGAACTCGCACCAAGCAATATACAAGTAAACGCAATAGCATGTGGTATAATTGATACTGACATGAATAGTTTTCTCAACGATGAAGACCTTCAAAATGTAATAGACGAAGTGCCTGCCGGAAGAATCGGAAAGCCGGAAGATGTTGCAAAACTTGCCTTTGATATTTCAAATACCAGTGATTATCTTACAGGTCAGGTGATAAACCTTGATGGCGGCTGGATATAAACCGTTTTTTGATTATTTGTGCATTATAAAAGAGAGACTGCCACATTAACGAAAATTTATACAAAATATAAATTCTTTTACTATCAAATACACATATTTTATATAAAATTTTCTTATTGCGACAATCTCTCTTTGTTAAAATTTTGAAAAACTCTATATCTTTTTACATTTTTACATAAAAATCTCTTGTCTTTTTAATGATTTCAGGCACATCAACCTTGTCCTTATCCCATACCCTGAACTTAAGATCATACTCTTTAGTCTTCTTGCCCTTTTCTCTGTTAAATCTGGTCATTGCATCTTTGAACAATGGCTGATCCTCTATTCCTTCTCTTATATCTTTGGCAAATGGACAATATGTAGCCATGATCTCACGCACCGGTTTGGTTAATAACAGACCTCCATGTGCTTCATGTTTGATCCAGTTTTCATAATCAATTACAAATACTTCTCTTGTATTATTTCTGCATTTCTGAATCTGCATCTTAAGTTTTTCCTTTTTGTCTTCAGACAGATCCCTGTTTTTTCTGTAAAACTGCACAAAGTCACTGTATTCACTTGTCAATGACTTAACCTGTATATTATTCCATGCTGTTCCCTGCATTGTCCTGCAAAGTTCCCATCTGAATCTTCCAAACAATTTAACCATAGCCGCATCAATGTCAGTATCAAGAAATGCCGGAACCAGAAACCTTCCTTTTGAATTTCTTTTTCTCCCGCTGATTTCCTGCCACATGACCGGATTGCTTCCTGATATAGGAAACACTATAAAATCAGGGAAAACTTCTTCCATTATATATTCTTTCTTTATGTGCTCACCGTCACCAGTATAAAGGCTTTCTCTATAAAAAGCAGAATAATCTATCTGTAAAAGTCTGTGTACTGCTGCATTTATCCTGTCACTTGACATAAATGTTTTTAAAAGTGACGATGCACAGCCGTCTTTATGTAAAAATGGTACAAAAGCTGATACCTGACCACACATAATACGATGATTTGCTTTAAACATATTGTCTACTTCAAACTCAAATTTTGCATTTCTGTCATTTGTAAGTTTATCTACCTGTTCATCAGTCAATGCACCTATTCTCTTCTGATCTCTCAAATTTTCTGCATAATCAAGGTCAAATTCACTCTTTGATGGCTCTTTTCTTCCCTCAATCACCTCTGTAAGCCACTGTTTCATATCATAAACCGTACACAATGCGCCCGAAGTATCATGGTGTTCTATTGATAATAGCTGTTCAAGAAGATCCTCACTCAAAAGCCTTTCACTCAAAAGTCCATATCTCAAAAATAAATCGATGATTACAGGTGTTTCTTCCACAGACTTATAATCCTTCAGGAATACCTTTTTGTAAATCTTATAATATATCTTTGATATATTTCTTCTTAATGTTCTCGCATCATCATCTGTAGAAAATTTATCTCCCATCTTTTCAAATGCAATTATATATTTTTCAAAAGCTGCAGCCTCATCCGAATCAATTTCCGAATAGTCAAGTATATATGACAATGAACCATTAAGTTCACTGATATCATGATATTCTCCCTCTGTCAGTGCTAACTCATCACCCCTGTCACTATTAGATGCACCATCACCATTTAAAAGATTGCAGTAAGCATCTTCCATGAAATCATGATCAATCTCAAGATCAACACATGCCTTATCAAGCAAAAGATTCTCTAATATATTTGTGTTATCTATAATATCTTCAAACAATGCCATACCCTCAGCCGAATCTTCTCCAACACGCTGAAGTGTATTTGTAAGCTGAAATACCTGCATATATAAGCTTCTATCGTCTTTTATCAGCGGATTTGCAAGCTTTCTAAGGTACTCTGTCCCCCTCACACACTCACTTGTAAGAATATTTATAAGACTGATCTGCTCCAGAACATGATATACAGATATCGTAGAACTTGCACCAAAATAAGCCTTCTGTATCTCCGGTGCAACGTCACAGCATGCTCTGTAATACATTACTTTATCTATATCAACAACAGTATCATGATCATACTCGTCAATCTCATCTATAGAACGTATATTGTCAGCCCTTATTCCTGCATTTTTAGCTATTTCAGTATATCTTTCCCTGGCTGAAAGTAAAAAATCATACAGCTTATCTGCCAACTCAGTAATCTTATTATATGTTATCGAAAGTTCACGAATAAGCCTGCTGAAAGATGCTACCATAATCCCAGCATAATCCTTATTTGCCTTTATCAGACCTCTGACGGCCTGAGTAAGGCGCATCTTCGAAAATGCATATATCAGTGCATTTGTCTCAGCAGTATAAGTAACATTATATGTATCGCCCTTCAAGTCGCATAAACCTATAAAATTTCCCGAACCTACTACTACATTTACCCCTTCTTTACTAATACGTATTCGCCCTTTTACGACCAGACTGACTGACGAAATGTCATCACCCTGTTCATATATTATAGTGTCTTTTATTATCTGATTTACACTATTTAGTTTTAAATCCGCCTTCAATGCCTTTCCTCCCTTTTTCAACAACTCATATCCCACATGAATTTTTTAGTTTCATATTTCTTTTATTATACAAGCTAATACACCTATCGTCAATTTAGTAAATCAAGAAAAAAAGACAAAAAAAGACAAGGCTTCGCCTTGTTCAGATAAATATATATATAAATCCGTGCATCCTGTGTCGAAAATATCACTGCAACCGTTACCTTGGCAGTTAACTCGGCTCCGGCTACCTTACGGCACACGAAATATCTCACTTAGTGCTGCTAGGTTCCCCTCCTGACACGGTTCATGAGTTTCCATTGCGCAAGACCAAAACGTCAACGCCACTTACCAAGGGCAGCATCACAAATGACAAACCCTAAACAGGACATCACCCCTGCTATAGCGGATTGCAGGTTACAGGGAGCCGCTAATTCCCCAGCTAGCACGGAAGTTTTTACAAAAAACTTTCCACATACAGATTATAAAATATAACTGTGACTATAACTATATAACTATATTTTAAAATCCTGATTATTCAAAAATAAGGAAACCCTTTTAAGATTTCCTTATCCGATATGCAATGCGGAAGAAGGGACTTGAACCCTCACGTCGTCGCCAACACTAGATCCTTAGTC
>NZ_JAHLQE010000104.1 GCF_018918235.1 Eubacterium sp. MSJ-13 | reverse complement strand
CAGCTAATAGTGTTATGAGCAAGTAGCAAAGCGGATTGCGAATATCCGCTTGACATTAAAAAGTAAAAAGTTTAAATAAATATTATTTTTATGTGTATCATATAAGATTTATACTTATAGTGTAAACAGCAATGATTACAGCCGATAAGAAATGTATATATATATATATGTATTTCTTATCGGCTGTAATACTACAAAATATTGTTATTGATACATAGTTTAACACTATCGGGTAAGTAATTTCTGATATTCTGTGATAGCAGCGATAAATAAAAACTTTTACAGCAGATTATCAAGGTCTTTCACATCACAGGTAATAAGAATAGTCATACTGTCAGTAAGTTTGATATCGGGTGATGGATTTACCTCATATTCAGATGAAGCGTCCTTTCGTACTGCTATTACATTTAAGTTTTCTTTTTTTCTAAGATCGAGTTCCATAAGAGATTTACCGATCCAGTTTGGTTTTACATCAATTTCAACCATCTTTAATTTATCTGATATCTCCATAAAATTGATAACACGCCTGTTTGAAAGCCTTCTTGCAAGTCTTATTCCTGTTTCATGCTCCGGCATTATCGTCTGGTCAGCACCGATTTTTTCAAGTATCTTTTTGTGGGTTTCATCTTGGGCTTTGCAGACTACAGTAGAAACGCCAGCATCTTTTGCGTAGATAGTTGCGAGAATACTTATATCAAGTTTCTCAGTGATAGCGATAACTACGGCATCCATATTTGAGAGACCGAGGGTATCCATAGCTTCTGTATCTCTTACATCGACAGCGACAGCACATGTCACAAGGTCGGCAACAGAATGGACACGCTCCTTATCTATATCGACAGCGAGAACATCAGCACCGGTATTTGCAAGTTCGATGGCAACGCTGCGTCCAAATTTTCCAAGTCCGATAACGGCAAATGATTTTTCCATGTTTTTTTCTCCTTTTATTTTTTCTACAAAGCTATAGTAAAGTGGATATTCGTAATCCGCTCTGCTACTTGCTATATTGTATCAGCCGACGGTGATATCTTCATGAGGAAATGATACGAGATCTTTCCTGCGGTTTTTGTTAAAGAAGATGACCATCGAAATCGGACCTATCCTGCCAAGATACATACATACTATTATGATAAGCTTGCCCAGAAGGTGAAGCTTTGAAGTGTAATCTCTTGTAAGTCCGACAGTTGCTATGGCACTTGTGGTTTCATAGACAACATCGATCATTGAACCGCCCTCAGCCTGATAAAGTACAACGGAGGCAAGCAAAAGAAATGAAATACTTACCATTGTCACGGCAAGAGCTTTTGTAACAGTCTGGTGCGGTATGTTTTTTCTAAAAACAACAAGGTGGGTTTTGCCTCTTACAACAGCACGGGTACTTAAGAACAAAGTAGCGACCGTTGTAGTTTTGATTCCACCGGCAGTACCGATCGAAGAGCCACCGATGATCATCAGAAAATAGCATAGAAGAACCGTTCCATGCCTGAGCCCTGCCTGTGAAAATGTGGTAAATCCGGCAGTCCTGAGTGTTACAGACTGGAAAAGGCTTGCAATGATTTTTTCTGAAACATTCATTTTGCCGATAGTATCTGAATTTGTATACTCTAAAATAAATATAAGCACAGCACCACCAAAAATCAGGACAATAGTGGTGATAAGTGTTATCTTTGTATGGAGCCTTAATTTTTGCAGGCTCTTTTTTACAGTAAATTTTTTTTCAAAATGATTTTTTATGGCCGCCTGTATATCCCGCCATACGACAAAACCTATACCACCTGAAACTATGAGAAACATTGTAACAAGATTGATCCAGAGATTTGAAGCATATGGTTCGAGACTGTTTTCGCCAAGCAGGTCAATACCAGCATTACAAAAAGCTGAAACAGCGTGGAACAAAGAAAACCACAATCCCTTTATAAGACCGAAATCGGGAACGAAAACAAAACTGTAGCAGATTGCACCGGTTATTTCTATTATAAATGTACCTCTGAAAATAAATTTTAAAAAACGTACAAGTCCTTTGAGAGTGCTGAGATTAAGAGCATCTTCAAGAAGAAGTCTGTCACTAAGGGTGATACGGCTTCCGGCAGCCATCATTATACCGGTAACAAAAGATACTATACCAAGACCGCCAAGCTGTATAAGGATGAGAATGATAATTTTACCAAACAGACTCCAGTGAGTGGCAGTATTAACAACAACCAGACCGGTCACGCAGACGGAAGTAGTTGATGTAAACAAAGCATCAATAAAAGGAGTAAAACTTCCATCAGCAGAAGAAAAAGGCAGACAAAGAATAACAGCACCAATAAAGATAGCACCCAAAAAGCCTAAAGCAATAATCTGTGTAGTAGAGAGTTCTTTATTTAAATTTGAAAACATACATCCCCCTGATATGCCAAAATACTAAAAGCACTAATAAATAAAAATATAAAACAAAAATCCCCATATCATGATAACTCATAATACAAGGATAATCAAACGTGCGCGAGAAGATTCGAACTCCCGGCCTTCTGATCCGTAGTCAGACGCTCTATCCAGCTGAGCTACGCGCACATATTATTTGTCGTACTTTCGCACCGACGAGTTATACTATACCCCATCTTCAAAAAAAAATCAAGTACTTTTTTGAAAAAAATTAAATTTTTTTTTCAGGATATTTTTGTAACAAATTTTTGGTGCACATTTCTCACAAAAACTTGCAACTCATGTAATCATTGTGATATAAATATAAAAGCAATATTTATATAGTATTTATATTTATGTTGCTTATGAAAATATAAAAACTTGGAGGACATTATGGCCGAATCTGAAATCGTAAAAAAACTTATTGAAATAAATGGAGAGCAGCAGGTATCTATGTCAGAACCAATGAGCAGACACACTACATTCAGAATAGGAGGTCCGGCAAAAGTATTTGTAAGTCCTGATAATATAGAAAAGATAATAAAAACAATAGAATTGCTAAAAAAAGAAGAAATGGAATATTTTATTCTTGGAAATGGAAGCAATCTTTTAGTGGCAGATGAGGGATATACCGGAATTATCGTATCAACTGAAAATATTAAAAGTGCAAGTATAGAGAAAGAAGACGGTGAATTAACATATATATGTGCCGAGGCAGGGGCAATGCTTTCAAAAGTATCAGTGCTTGCAGCAGAGAGTTCGCTTACGGGTTTTGAGTTTGCGGGAGGAATCCCCGGAACTATAGGCGGAGCCGTATCAATGAATGCGGGAGCGTATGGTGGAGAGATAAAAGATGTTATAGTAAGTGCGGATGTACTTATGGAGGATGGAAAAGTTATAAGATTCACAAAAGATGAACTTGAACTTTCATATAGAAACAGTATAATACAAAAAGAAAAACAGCTTATCGTATTAGCGGCAGAATTTGCCTTTAAAAAAGGAAACAAGAGTGAAATATTGGCGAAAATGAAAGACTTTTCACAGAGAAGACGTGATAAGCAGCCGCTTGAATATGCCAGTGCCGGAAGCACATTTAAAAGACCTGAGGGATATTTTGCAGGTAAGCTTATAGATGATGCGGGGCTTAGAGGATACCGTGTTGGAAATGTCATGGTATCAGAAAAACACTGTGGATTTGTGGTAAATGTCGGTGGAGGAACATGTGAAGAAGCAAAAGCCGTGATAGCTCATGTAAAAGATGAAGTAGAAAAACAGTTTGGTGTTACACTTGAACTTGAAGTAAGAAAATTAGGCTGGCAGTAGGCTGCATGCCAATGAACAGGCTTGGAGAAATGAGGATGAATATGCGTTTTGTAATAGTAACAGGAATGTCAGGAGCAGGAAAAAGTTCGGTACTCAAGATGCTTGAGGATATAGGTTATTTTTGTGTTGATAACCTTCCGGTAAAACTTATACCAAAACTTACCAGAATGTTTATATGCGAAACTGACAGTATAGATAAACTTGCACTTGGAATAGATATAAGAAACCTTGAGGGACTTTCACAGCTCGATAAGATTCTCGATGAGATGAAAAGTGAGGGTTATACATATGAAATACTGTTTCTCAATGCAGACAGCAGCGTACTTGTAAAAAGATACAAAGAGACAAGACGAAATCATCCGCTTGCACTTCAGGGTAGAGTTGACAAGGCGATAGAGGCGGAGCGGGAAGAACTTCAGTTTATAAAAAAACGTGCAGACTATATTCTTGACACGAGCCATATGCTCGTGCGTGAATTAAAACAGGAGATTGATAAGATATTTTTGAAAAATGAGGAATATCTGAACTTCTTTGTGACAATATTATCATTTGGATTCAAATATGGAATACCGGCTGACTGTGACCTTGTATTTGATGTGAGATTTCTGCCTAATCCGTATTATATACCTGAATTGAAAAAGAAAACAGGCAATGATTTTGAGGTATATGATTATGTAATGAAATCTGAACAGGCAAAGGAGTTTGATGAAAAATTATTTGATATGATAAAATTCCTTATTCCTAATTATATAACAGAGGGAAAGAACCAGCTTGTAATAGGAATCGGATGTACAGGAGGAAAGCACCGCTCGGTATCACTTGCAAATGCGCTTGCAAAACACATGCAGGAACTTCCGTACAGCTTAAAAACAGAGCACAGGGATATTGATAAAGATGCTAAAACAAAGGGAGAAAATTAATGTCATTTGCAAGTGATGTAAAAGATGAAATAGGAAAGCAGACTGACAGGGGCAGGCATTGCCAGATAGCTCAGTTTGCGGTATTATTTGCACTTACAGGACACATAAAAAAGGATTTCAAAGACGATAATTATATTGAAATGCGAACAGAGAACTTGACAGTTGCAAAGAAATCTTATATGTTATTAAAGTGTATGTTTAATACCTCACCCGAAGTAATGATAAGAACACATAATCTTCAGGTAAAGTCAAAGAACTATTTTATCTGCATAAAAGATCATGCACTTGTAATAGAAGTGCTAAAAACCATAAAACTTCTGAGTGATGAAAATCAATGGGGTGATTTTTCAGCAGTAAATAAACTTATAGTACAGAACATGTGCTGTAAGCGGGCTTTCCTTAGAGGGGCATTTATGGTAGCCGGTTCAGTGACAAATCCTGAGAAAGGGTACCATCTTGAAATAGCCGTTTTATCAGCAAAGCTTGCCATACAGCTTAAAGAAGCAATGAGTGCTTTTGATATTGAGGCAAAGATTGTTGAGAGAAAGAAATATCAGGTTGTCTATATAAAAGAAGGAGCACAGATCGTAGATTTTTTAAATGTGATAGGGGCACATATGGCACTTATGGAGTATGAAAATGTACGAATAGTAAAGGAAGTGCGAAATTCCGTAAACAGACAGGTGAATTGTGAAACGGCAAATATTACAAAAATAGTAAATACTGCCGCAAGGCAGATAGAAGATATTAAGTATATTCAATGTAATATGGGGTTTAGTGCGTTATCGGACGGGCTTAGGGAGATTGCTGAGTTAAGGCTTGAGTATCCGGACAGTTCATTGCAGGAACTTGGGCAGATGCTTGACAATCCAATAAGTAAATCAGGAGTAAATCATCGTCTGAAGAAACTAAGCAATATTGCAAATGAGATCAGACAGGAAAAGGAGCCTATTAGTTAAAACAGCTTAAAAGAATGTCTGGCAAAAGGAGGAACAACATGATTACAAAAAAAATTCAAATTCAGCTTAAGAACGGGTTGGAGGCAAGGCCGGTAGCAGTATTAGTTCAGGTTGCAAGCCAATACAACAGCAGCATCTATGTTGAGTGTGATGACAGAAAAGTAAACGCTAAAAGTATCATGGGTATGATGACACTTGGACTCACAGCAGGTGAGGAAGTTGTAGTTTCAGCGAATGGAGACGATGAACAGACAGCCATGGACGACATTGTGAAGTACTTAAGCACAGCCAATGCATAATAGGTATTGCCTGAAATAAAGATTAAAGCGGACAGTTGTATTTAGGCGACGGGGTCCGCTTTTTGTGTTTTGTGAAAGTGGCTGCAGGCTGTGTTGATTGTACAAAGATACTAAATAATACCGCCGGCACGCTCCCGCTTATGTCACTCGTAGCAGTACATAAATCAGCAAAAAACGCTGATTAAGTACTGACGGCGACAAGAATGCCGGCTAACATTATTTAGTATCTTTGTACAATCTATTTACAGATTTTGAGTATTTCACAAATGTTGGATTTTGATTAGAGGGAAGATTGGGTTTGATTAGAGAGAAGATTGGGTTTGATTAGAGAGAAGATTGGGTTTGATTAGAGGGAAGATTAGGTTTGAGTAGAGATTAGAGAAGAGATTAGGATTAGGGAAGGAGAGTACTATGAGTTTTACGCATCTTCATGTTCATACGCAGTATTCGTTGCTGGATGGTTCCTGTAAGATTGGTGAGATTGTGAACAGGGCGAAAGAGCTTGGGATGAAAAATCTTGCTATTACAGACCACGGGAATATGTATGGCGTTATAGATTTTTACAGGGCGGCGAAGGCGGCTGGGATAAATCCTGTTATAGGCTGTGAGGTGTATGTGGCACCGGGTTCGAGGTTTGAGAAGAAAAGCGAAAAGGGTGAGGGCAGATACAATCATCTTGTTTTGCTTGCTGAAAATGATAAGGGATATGCAAATCTTATGAAGATTGTTTCAAGGGGATTTACTGAAGGCTTTTATTATAAGCCGAGGGTGGATTATGAGGTGCTTGAGCGGTTTCATGAAGGAATCATAGCTTTAAGTGCGTGTCTTGCTGGAATAGTTGCGACTAATCTCAGGCAGGGCTTTTATGACGAGGCAAAAAAAGAGGCACTGAGGTTAAGGGATATATTCGGTGAAGATAATTTCTTTCTGGAGCTTCAGGATCATGGGATATCAGATCAGACTACTGTAAATCAGGGACTGCTCAGAATGAGTCAGGAAACGGGTATAGAGCTTGTTGCGACAAACGATGTGCATTATATAATGGCTGAGGATGCGAAGGCTCACGATATCCTGCTATGCATCCAGACACAGAAAAAAGTTACTGACGAGGACAGGATGAGATACGATGGCGGTCAGTATTATCTCAAATCGGAAGATGAGATGAAACAGCTTTTTCCATATGCACTTGAGGCTTTGGAAAATACGGAAAAGATTGCAGAAAGGTGTCATGTTGAGATTGAGTTTGGCAATTACAAACTGCCTCACTATGATGTGCCTGACGGATATACGGCATGGGAATACTTAAACAAACTCTGTAACGAGGGTCTTGTCAAAAGATATGGAGAGCCTGACGATGAGCTTAAAAAAAGGCTTGAATATGAGCTTGAAACGATTCATACAATGGGTTTTGTCGATTACTTCCTTATCGTGTGGGATTTTATCAAGTACGCAAGAGACCATGGCATAAGTGTAGGACCGGGACGAGGTTCGGCGGCGGGAAGTGTCGTATCTTATACACTTGGCATAACAAACATAGATCCACTTCGGTATGACCTTCTCTTCGAGCGTTTTTTAAATCCTGAGCGAGTTACGATGCCCGATATAGATATAGATTTCTGCTATGAAAGGCGCCCTGAGGTCATAAAATATGTAATGGAAAAGTATGGCAAGGACCGGGTGGTTCAGATAGTTACATTTGGAACGATGGCGGCGAGAAATGCCATAAGAGATGTTGGAAGAGCGTTAGACCTGCCGCTTAATTTTGTGGACATGGTCGCAAAAGCTATTCCTATGGAGCTTGGAATAACTATAGAAAAAGCGTTGAAGGAAAATCCTGAATTAAGGTCGCTTTATGACAGTGATGATCAGGCAAAAAATCTTATAGACATGTCGATGCGTCTTGAAGGACTTCCACGCCACACCTCAATGCATGCGGCAGGAGTTCTTATAAGTCCCGAGGCGGTAGATGAATTTGTACCATTGTCAAGGGCATCTGATGGAACTATCACAACGCAGTACACTATGACGACCTTAGAGGAACTTGGTCTTTTAAAAATGGACTTTCTTGGACTCAGGACACTTACCGTTATACAGAATGCGGCACATATGGCAAAACTTGCCGATGAAACGATGATGGATATCGATTATAACGACAAAAAAGTGTTTGATATGATAGGAACAGGAAAAACGGAGGGTGTGTTCCAGCTTGAAAGTCCCGGCATGAGGCAGTTCATGAAAGAACTTAAACCGCAGAATATGGAGGACATTATAGCCGGAATCTCACTTTATCGTCCGGGACCGATGGACTTTATCCCTAAATATATAGCCGGAAAAAATAATAAAAACAGCATAGCCTATGACTGTCCGCAGTTAGAGCCGATACTTGCACCTACATACGGATGTATAGTATATCAGGAGCAGGTAATGCAGATAGTAAGAAATCTTGCAGGCTACAGTTTTGGGCGAAGTGACCTTGTCCGTCGTGCGATGGCAAAAAAGAAGACAAAGGTCATGGAGGCAGAGCGCAAAAACTTTGTGTACGGCAACGAGGAGGAAGGTGTAAAAGGCTGTATAGCAAACGGGATAGATGAAAAAACAGCAAATAAGATATATGATGAGATGATAGACTTTGCCAAATATGCTTTCAACAAATCGCATGCGGCGGCATATGCAGTCGTATCATATCAGACCGCATATTTAAAGTGTTATTACCCGGTTGAATTTATGGCAGCACTTCTAACATCGGTGAAAGATAACACTACAAAAGTAATATCATATATCATGAGCAGTAAGAGTCTTGGAATAGACATACTTCCACCGGATGTAAATGAGGGGTACAGCAGATTTCATGTGGCAAACGGAGCGATACGCTTTGGAATGTCAGCTATAAAAGGTGTCGGAGAGCCTGTTATCGAAGCCATTGTAGCAGAAAGAGAGCGTGGAGGAAAATTTGAATCCATGCATGACTTTATGATGCGTCTTACTTCAAAAGAGATAAACAGACATACTATCGAAAACTTTATAAAAGCGGGGGCACTCGATTCAATGCCAGGAAACCGCCGCCAGAAAATGCTCGTATATAATTCGATGCTTGACAATGTGAACAGAGAGAAAAAAGATGCCATAGCGGGGCAGATGTCGCTGTTTGATATGGGCGATGATGATCTTGACAAGGCAAATGAGATAAAATATCCTGATGTTGAAGAATTTTCAAAAGAGGAACTTCTTGGTTTTGAAAAAGAAGTTTTGGGCATATATATAAGTGGACATCCTTTAAATGATTACACTGAACTTATGGATAAAAACTGCACGAGAACCTCACTTGACTTTATGGTATCGGAAGAAGATGATAATTCATCAGCTAAGGTTGTGGATGGCGAAAGCGTTATCATCGGAGGAATGATAGCAGATAAAAAGGTAAAAGTCACAAAAACCTCCAACAAGCTTATGGCATATATACAGCTTGAAGATCTGTACGGGACAGTAGAGATTACGATATTCCCAAGAGATTATGAGAGACTTAAACCGCTTCTTGAAGATGATGCAAAAGTATTTGTAAGAGGAAGGGCACAGAACAGCGAAAACGGGGCGGCAAAACTTATCTGTCAGGATATAATTCCTTTTGACAGGATTCCGTGTGAATTGTGGATAAGATTTGAAAATATGGATGAATTTGTGCAAAAAGAACAGGAATTATATAAGAGTCTGCTGCCATATGATGGAAAAGATATGGTCTGCATTTATGTTGCAAAAGAAAAACAGGTAAAGAGACTTCCGAGAAGCAGGGGTGTGGATGCCAGAAAGCTGGCAGGAGATGACAACTATAAATTTATGCCAGAAGGAGCGATTGCAATTCGTGAAAAGAGTATTGAAAAATAATGAGATTTGCCGTAAAATTATATTGGATAAATGAGAATAAGTCATAGTAAAGTTTATGTAAAGATACTTATTGTACTATACTTATTGTTTCGGAAAATTTATACTAACGTTTTTATTTTACGATACTTGAGGAGGACATTATGAGTAATGCTGTTAAGACTATTGGTGTGCTGACAAGCGGTGGAGATGCACCGGGAATGAATGCTGCGATAAGAGCAGTTGTCCGCACCGGAATTTCAAACGGACTTAAGGTTAAAGGAATCAGAAGAGGATATGCAGGACTTTTAGAGGAAGATATCATAGACATGAACAACCTTTCGGTATCCGATATCATTCAGACAGGCGGTACTATTTTATATACTGCAAGATGTCTTGAATTCAAGAAGAAAGAGTACCAGCAGAAAGCAGCAGATATATGCCGTAAACATGGTATTGACGGCATAGTAGTTATCGGTGGTGACGGTTCATTTAATGGAGCGAGCAGACTTTCAGAGCAGGGAATAAATACTATCGGAGTCCCGGGAACTATTGACCTTGATATAGCCTGTACAGAGTATACTATCGGATTTGATACAGCCATAAACACAGCTATGGAAGCTATTGATAAGCTCAGGGATACATCAGAATCGCATGAGCGATGCAGCGTTGTAGAGGTTATGGGACGTACCGCAGGTCATATTGCCCTTTGGACAGGTATCGCAAGCGGTGCAGAATATATTCTTACAACAGAAAAATATCATGGAGATATCCAGCGAATCATTTCAAAGATTCAGGACAGAAGAAAGCTCGGTAAGAAAAACCATATTATCGTAAATGCCGAGGGTGTTGGAAATTCAGCAGAGATGGCAAAGATAATCGAGGTTGCCACAGGTGTTGAGACAAGGGCAACTATACTCGGACATATCCAGCGTGGTGGAAATCCTACATGTAAAGACAGAGTATTTGCATCAGCAATGGGTACGATGGCAGTTGAGCTTTTATGTGAAGGCAAGAGTAACAGGGTAGTGGGATATAAAGAAGGGGAGTTCGTTGACTTTGATATTCAGGAAGCACTCTCAATGACAAAGGACTTAGATCCGTATTTATTCCATATTACACATAAACTCACAACAAGATAGTTGTGAAGCATTAAAAAGAGAGCACAAGGAGGTTATTTTATGAAGAAACTTTTAAAAGCTGCAGCAGGAGTTGCGGCGGTTGCAGGTGCAGTATGTGGTGCTGTTTACTGTCTCAAAAAATTCTGCGGGATCGATCTTTTAAAGAAAGATAAGGATTTCGATGATTTTGATGAGGAATTTGATGACGATTTCGATGATGACATTGATGACGATGATGATGAAGAGGCAGATGAGGCTGAAGAAACTGAGGCATCAGAGGATGATGAGGAATCGGGTGACAGAGAATATGTGACACTTGACATGGAAAGTGAAGAGACATCAGAGGAAGGCGAAGAAACATCAGAAGATGATGAGACATCAGAAGAATAAATTTGTTATTTATATCTGATCGAAAAATTCTGTGTAGTAGCAAAGTATACTACGCAGAATTTTTTTTGCATTTTTATTTTTTTTCTGATATAATATGCAAATGTTTGTTCGTGTAAAAACACAATAGTGTAAACAAGTGGCAGGAATAGTGCATTAAACTTGTAGTACATCAAGTAAAAATGGAGGTATTAATGAGCGAGTATACAGGAAAAGAGATAGTGATACTTGAAGGACTTGAGGCGGTCAGGAAAAGACCGGGTATGTACATAGGATCTACAGGTTCAAGGGGACTTCACCATCTTATCTGGGAAATCCTTGACAACAGTATAGATGAACACCTTGCGGGATTTTGCAGTGAGATACATATTACGATGTTAAAAGACGGTGGCATCTGTATAGAAGATAACGGCAGGGGAGTTCCGGTGGACATACATCCGACAAAAAAGGTATCTACGGTTCGTGTGGTATATACGATACTTCACGCAGGGGGGAAGTTTGGCAATGCAGCTTATAAAGTTTCAGGAGGACTGCATGGTGTTGGATCATCAGTTGTAAATGCCCTTTCAAAACATATGATAGTTGAAGTAAAAAGAGATGGGCTTATTTACAGGGATGAATATAAAGACGGGGGTCATCCTGTTACAGAACTCAAAAAAGGGGCATTAGAGCCTGTCGGCAAATGTGCAAAGTCGGCAACAGGAACAAAAGTAACATTTTATCCTGATGCGGAAATATTTGAGACAATACATTTTAAAGCAGAAGTTATAAAGAAGAAACTTAAAGAGATAGCATATCTTAACAAAAACCTTAAACTTATATTTAAAAATGAAAATGACGGCGAGGAAAAGATATACCTTGAAGAGCATGGCATAAAAAGTTTTGTATCATATATAAACAGAGATGCACATGTACTTCATAAAGAGCCAATCTATTTTGAGGGGACAAGCGGTGATATAGAGGTAGAAGTGGCACTTCAATATACTACAAACTTTTCTGAACAGATAAATCCATACTGTAACAGGATAAATGTAGTGGACGGCGGTACACTTGTCACTGGATTTAAGATGGCACTCACAAGAGTTATGAACCAGTATGCGAGGGAACTTGGAGTGCTCAAGGACAAAGACGAAAATTTTGATGGAAAAGACATAAGAAACGGACTTGTAGCCATCATTTCAATAAAACATCCAGACCCGCAGTTTGAGGGACAGACAAAGACAAAACTTGGAAATACAGATGCAAAAACAGCGGTAGACGAGGTTGTGACAACAGAGATACAGCGTTATCTCGACAAAAACATAAATGTACTTCAGGCGATACTTGACAATTCTGTAAAGAGCTACAATGCAAGAAAAGCGAGTGACAAGGCAAGAAATACCGTATTAAAGCAGTTAAACGATGTAGACACGAAAAGCAAACTTGCGGCATGCACATCCAAAAAACCGGAGGAATGTGAAGTCTACATAGTCGAGGGAGATTCAGCCGGAGGTACGGTAAAAACAGCAAGAAACAGAAAAACACAGGCAGTCCTGCCGCTAAGAGGAAAAATATTAAATGTAGAAAAGGCATCACTTGAAAAAATATTGTTAAACAATGAGATAAAATCGATGATAGCAGCATTCGGCTGTGGGATAGGTGATGAATTTGATATAAATAAACTCAGATACGACAAGATAATAATACTCACCGATGCCGATGTGGATGGGGCACATATAAGTACACTGCTGCTCACATTTTTCTACCGCTTTATGCCTGAACTTATCTATTCAGGAAAAATATACAGAGGGCTTCCACCACTTTACAAGGTGGATTATGAGGCACTTGACAAAAAAACAAAAAAGAAACGCTCAGAATATGTATTTAATGATTTTGAACTTGAAAAATTCAGAAAAAATAAAAATAATAAGATAATAAACATACAGCGTTACAAAGGACTTGGCGAGATGGATGCATCACAGCTCTGGGAGACAACACTTGATCCTGAGAGCAGGCTGCTTGCACAGATAACGATAAGTGACAGTGTGGACGCAGACGATGCGACAACAACACTTATGAGCAGTAATGTGCCGCCGAGACGACAGTTTATAATGGAAGAAGCACAGTATGCGAATCTCGATGTTTAACACTATCAAGGAAGTCCCCAGATTCTATTGTGTAGAGTAATAAGTGGTGAGTGGGGAATTGCTTGTATCAGGAGTGGGGACAAGCCTCTTCTGATATGCTGCGATATCAGCTGATAGTGTTATGAGCAAGTAGCAGAGCGGATTGCGAATATCCGCTTGATAAGATGTAGTAATTTAAAAGAATGGGGATTAAAATGAAGACGAAAGAACAACCAATTATTCAGCTTGATTTCTCTGAGGAGATGAGAAATTCATATAGGGATTATGCGATGAGCGTAATAATAGCAAGAGCACTTCCAGATGTTAGGGATGGGTTAAAACCTGTTCAGCGAAGAATACTCTATGCCATGGATGAGCTTGGTCTTGCTCCTGACAAGCCACACAGAAAGAGTGCGCGTATTGTCGGTGATACAATGGGTAAATATCATCCTCACGGTGACAGTTCTATTTATGATGCACTTGTACATATGACGGAGGATTATTCACTTTCACTACCACTCGTGGACGGACATGGAAACTTCGGTTCGATAGATGGTGATGGTGCAGCCGCCATGCGTTACACTGAGGCAAGACTTTCAAAACCTGCGATGACGATGCTTGAAAATCTTGACAAGGGGCTTGTGCCGTTTGGACCAAACTTTGATGAGAGCGAAAAAGAACCGCTCGTACTTCCGGCGACACTTCCGAACCTTCTTATAAACGGAACAACAGGAATCGCAGTCGGAATGGCAACAAATATGCCGCCTCACAATCCAGCAGAAGTGATAGACGGAGTTATCGCATATATGGACAATCCAGAGATTTCCACAAAAGGACTGATGAAATATATAAAAGGACCTGATTTCCCTACAGGAGCAGCAATCACAAATACAGATGACCTGTTTGATATGTACGACACAGGAGAGGGAAAGATAAAGATTCGTGCCAAAGCTGAGATAGAAAACGGAACGAACGGAAGAAAAAATATCGTTGTGACTGAGATACCATATACGGTTGCAGGAAACAAGACAAAACTTCTTGAGAATCTTGTATCATTGTCAAAGGACAAGGTATTCGATGAGATATATGATGTGCGTGATGAGTCATCAAAAGAGGGAATAAGAATAGTAGTAGAGGTCAAAAAAGACAGGAATGCCCAAAATCTTTTAAACGGACTTTATCAAAAAACGGCACTTGAAGACACATACGGAGTAAACATGCTTGCCGTAAAAGACAAACAGCCGATAACATTTACATTAAAAGGGCTTGTGCAGGAATTTGTTGAATTTCAGGAAGAACTCTACACAAAAGAGTATGAGCATCTTTTGGAAAAAGCAAAAGCAAGGCTTGAAATCGTAGCAGGACTTATAAAAGCCACAGATGTAATAGATCTTATCATAGAGATACTTCGTGGAAGTGATTCAGTAAAACAGGCGAAAAACTGTCTTATAAACGGAGTGACAGCCGATATTAAATTCAGATCGCAGAAATCAGAGAAGGCAGCAGCAAAACTTGACTTCACAAAAAATCAGGCGGATGCGATACTTGCGATGCCTCTGAGCAAACTTATAGGTCTTGAAGTTTTAAAGCTTCATCAGGAAAATGATTCGCTTCTTGCAAACATAGAAGAATATAATAATGTACTTGGAAACATATCAGAACTTCACAAAGTAATAAAAACGAGACTTAAAAATTACAAAAAACAGTTTGGCAGAGGAAGACGCACGATACTCACAAACATGGACGCAGGAAAATATGTCGAGGAAGTAAAAGAAGAAGATCTCTATGTGCTCATCGACAGATTTGGATACTGCAAATCCGTAGACGAGTCAAGCTATTCAAGGATATCGGCTGAATCGTTAAATGAATATACGCATAAGATACAGATAAGAAATATAGACAAGCTATGTGTATTTACGAAAAACGGATTTATGCATCAGGTAAAAATGTCAGCGATACCAAAAGGAAGAAATAAGGACAAGGGCGTACTCATACAGTCACTCTGCAAACTCGGAAATGATGAAGTCCTCACATATATAGCATTTGAAGACCTGTTCAACTCACAGCTTTTATTTGTTACAAAAAGCGGACTTGTAAAACTCGTATCAGGTGTAGAATTTGAAACTAACCGCTCAATGATAAACTCAACAAAACTTGATGACGGAGACGAACTCGTAACAGTGCGGCCACTCACAGATGAAGAATCAATATCAGAAGACAGCAGTGTAGTCATAATAACACACAAAGAAGCATCACTCCGCTTCCCGCTCTCACAGGTGAACGAACTCAAAAAAGCCAGCAAGGGAGTAAAAGGAATAACGATGGCAGCAGAGGACTATGCGTGGTATGCAGAAGTTGTCTCAAAAGAGACGGAGACTATTGAACATGACGGAAAGAAATATGCGGTAAAGAAGATAAAGATGCGTAAAAGAAATGATAAGGCATCTAAGGCGAAGATACGGGGATAAAAAACTTGTTAAATGTAGTTAAAGTTAGTATAATCATTAGTAACATTATACAAGGGGGTGTTAGCATGACTAAACTATATGAGGAAGCAACGCAGCTTTTAAAAGATATGGAAGAAGATGATATGGTGCAGATTGTTCAATATATAAGAACCATAAAGTTATCAAAAAACAGAGATAAAAGTAAAGCAATGAAGGCATTTGAAAAATTACAAACTTTCAGAGGCAGCCTTCCTGAGAATTTTGATTATGAAAGTGTACTTGAGGAAGAAAGAGAAAAAATATAACCAACATTAAAATAGATATTGTTTAATGTTATTGAAATAATTTAATAAAATATATTGATTTAAGCCTTGTTATATGTTATTCTTATTGTGAAAGGATCAATAAAAGCGAATTATAACAAAACAAGAAGAGTTTATCGAGGTTTATTCATAAGCAA
>NZ_JAHLQE010000084.1 GCF_018918235.1 Eubacterium sp. MSJ-13 | reverse complement strand
GCAGCTAATAGTGTTATGAGCAAGTAGCAAAGCGGATTGCGAATATCCGCTTGACTCACAGTTTATGACAGTTTCGTAAATATCTATGAGAATTAGAAGATAGAAAGGACGAAGAACAAATGATGATGTTTAGATGGCTGGTGTTGCCACTTTTATTTTTAATTGCAGCGGTTGTTTATGTTTACCGCAAGATTTCCGGTGCGGTTTCGTATTTTTTTAGTGGATTTTCAAAGAGAAAGAGAAGGATGATTTCGGGACTTACAGAAGTTATCCTGATATTGCCGGCAACGAAAGCGTTTACCTTATGGTTTGTTGTTTTTTTGCACCTTATAGTCTGTTTGGTACTTATTGATATTATTGCTTTTATTGTTAAGAAAGTATGTAAGGAAAGCAAAAAACAGCTTTTGTGGAACAGGATTTATAAAAGCTGCATAGTGGCTGTTCTTATGACGGCGATTATCTGTGGTTATGGAAGATACAATATTTTTCATGTGGTGAGGACAGAGTATAATGTTTCGGCAAATAAAAATATCAGGAAAGATGGATATAAGATGGTTGTGTTGTCTGACCTGCATTATGGTATATCATTGAGTGACTCTGGTCTGCAAAAGGTTGCTGACAGGATAGATAAAGAAAAAGCGGATATTGTTGTGCTTGACGGTGACATTGTCGATGAGAGTACGACAAAAGCACAGATGAAATCTGCATTTAGTATTCTTGGCAAGATAAAGAGTACATACGGTGTCTATTATGTTTATGGAAATCATGACAAAAACAATTACACGACAGAGCCGAATTATTCATCAGAGCAGCTTGCCGATACGATTACAAAGTCAGGAATTAAAATTCTTGAGGATGAAAGTTTCTCGATAAACAATGAAGTAACATTGATAGGCAGAGCTGACAGGGGCAGCGGTGATATGCAAAGGGAAGATATAAAAGAACTGGTAAAAGATGTTGACAAAAATCAGGAGCTAATAGTACTTGACCATCAGCCTGCCGATTATGAGAATGTAAAAAATGCAGGCGGTGACATGATAATATCAGGACATACCCATGCAGGACAGATATGGCCGGCGGGACTGTTCGCATCATTGTTCCATTTTGACGAAATGAATTATGGTGAAAAGAATGTGGAACAACTGCACGCAATAGTTACTTCAGGAATAGCAGGCTGGGGAGTTCCGCTGCGAACAGAAAGACATTCGGAGTATGTGGTTATAAATATTAAATAAGTTTTAGCAACTGGGAAAACTTCTGTTTTTTACTTTCCTTAAATACGATAAAAAATGTTACATTAACCTCTGGGTCTAGGATAGGAATATGCACACGGTTTTTTGGCTGCAAATAGTCATTGAGGGCAATATCTGTGGTAAAGTAAGGCAGAGTGGAGGCTGGTATCAGCCCTTCAAATGCTGCCCTGTCGGTCTGTTCAATAAATTTTGAGTCAGGCATTTTTTCGTCGATTATGTCACGCCAGAAACCTAAATTAGGCATGACTATCATATTTTCGCCGTTTATGTCAGAAAGGTGCAGGCTTCTCTCATGTGCAAACTTGTGTGTGTCAGGCAGACAGAACATGAGGTGTTCTTCGGAAAAAGTTTTAACAAAAAGTCCGTTAGTATTAGCGGGCTTTTTTGGTAAGATAATAAAATCATAAGTGTCTTTAAAAAGGCCGGCTGTTAATAAGTCAGTCTTTTTTATTTCGGAGGAAAGAGTCATGTCTGGGTAAACACTGCGGAGCAGCTTAGTCAAAAGTTCGATTGGCATAGGAGCGCATGAACCGATACTTATCGTATTATTCATGCGGTCAAATGAGCGTACACGAAAAATCATATCGTTAATATCATCAGTTATCTTTTTCGCATAGGCAACCGCAAGTCTGCCGTTTTCATTGAGAACAATCTTATTTTTCTGTCTTTCAAAAAGAGAAACTTCAAATTCACTCTCAATCTGCTGCATAGTACGGCTAAGGGAGGGTTGTGATATATGAAGTACTTCAGCAGCTTTTGAGAGTGTTTTGTACTCGGCAAAAGCGATAAGCTGTTCAAGCTGGTAGGTTTCTAACATTGAATGGTTACCTCCTGAAATTGTTGTAGTTTATTTAGGTTGTGTTGATTGTGTAAATATAACAAATCAATTCCATTATACCAGATAGAACAGATTTATGCTTTTTTATTGGTTCAAATATTGAATTGAGATATCCATGAGTCGGAAATTTTATATAAATCTTTGAGTTAAAATAGCTACAGCAAAGCCTGATGATAAAAATGGGCCTGAAATACCAGATGGTGTGAAAGTAGTTGAATATGATGGAACAAACCGCGATGAAATTAAGAACATAAATGAGCCATTTTATTTGAACATAAAAGAGGGTGTTACAGATATTGGTGCAGATATGGTTGGAGGTAATCTGATAGTATCAGTATTATATATGAATGAAAATGTAGTAGGTGTATCTATACCAGAAAGTGTCAAATCAATATCAATTGCTGCGTTTACAGGTTGTACTAATTTAAAAAGTATATATATAGCCGGAAATATTACAGAAATAGGATATAGAGCATTTACTGGTTGTAAGAGTTTAACAAAGATCAAAATACCGCAAAGTGTAAAAAATATAGATGAATATGCGTTTGAAGGATGTGAAAGTCTGACAGATATAACAATTCCTGATGGGATAACTACATTGAGCGAAGGTATGTTTAGTGGATGCATTAGTTTAAAAAATATAAATATCCCTGAAAGTGTAACTGAGATTGATGCATTAGCATTTGATAGCTGCAAGAGTATGGAGAGTATATATATACCTAAAAATGTAAAAAATATAAATATCAATCATACAGATAAAGATGATAATGGCAATGAACAGTCATATATAAGTGGAGTATTTTATGGTTGTGATAAATTGAAATCAATTAAAGTAGATGCGGCAAATCATTATTATGACAGCCGCAATGACTGTAACGCTATTATAGATAAAAAAGATGATGTTCTTATAGCAGGCTGTATGGATTCTATTGTTGTTGATGGAATAAAGGAGATTGGAGATTGCGCATTTAGTGGATGTACAGGACTTACTGCGATAGAACTTCCAGAAAGTATAGAATTGATAGGACAGTATGCTTTTGCTGACTGTGTTAATCTTAAAGAAATAAGAGTGCATTCAGAACACATTAATTGTTATGAGAGTGCCTTTGATGGCTGCACAAATTTAAATGATAATATCATTTATGCGTAAAGCGACTGATATGTTATAATCAAATAGCCTTGAATTGTGTAAATTTACGATTCAAGGCTATTTTTATAGCTTATATCAGCGGAGGCAAAAATAAAATCTGGAATAATAAATAGGCTTTTATTACAACCGTTTTTGGACTTTCCAACTGTCAAAGATTGGAGTTTAACATATTTTGTTGGTAAATCCAATATTTAGTATGCATCAAATGAATAGTAGTATTGAAAGCATATATTGTTCTTTTGCTTGAGTAAATATTATAATTAAAACCGTAAAAAGTTTCTTGATTTATGAAGGAAAATGAGTTTTTAGCGCGAAAAATAAAATTTTTGACACGCAAGATTTGTGTCTGCGCACACTTGACACAAATCTTATATGTGAAATATATTATATTTCAC
>NZ_JAHLQE010000050.1 GCF_018918235.1 Eubacterium sp. MSJ-13 | reverse complement strand
GTGAAATATAATATATTTCACATATAAGATTTGTGTCAAGTGTGCGCAGACACAAATCCTGAGTGTGAAAAGTAAAATTTTTCACACTATCTTCATTCTGAACTTTATATATCTGCAAGACTATAAATATAATAATGCGTTTTACAGTTTTACAGATATATTTAATAAATCAAAGCTATCTGTTTACTTAAAAACAAATAGCTTTGTAATAATTGTATCAGTAAGCATTTTTATTAACTTTCCGTCCAAAGAATGTAAGGAAAAGTATCTTAAAATCAAGTGCCATCGTCCAGTTTTCTACATAGTAAAGATCACATTCGATACGCCCGGTTATTGAGGTATCTCCTCTGAAACCGTTTACCTGTGCCCAGCCTGTCATACCGGGACGAACCTGGTGCTTTATCATATATCTTGGGATTTCTTCCTTGAATTTGTTTACAAAGTAAGGTCTTTCAGGTCTTGGACCGACAAGGCTCATATCTCCCTTTAGGACATTAAATATCTGAGGAAGCTCATCTATATTTGTCTTTCTCATAAATTTGCCGATAGGAGTTACTCTAGGGTCATCTTTGGTAGTCCACGCTTTCTTTTCTTCGCTTGCCTCCTGAACTTTCATTGAACGGAATTTGTACATGTCAAACTCTCTGTTGTGAAGTCCGATACGTTTCTGTTTAAATATAAGCGGTCCGGGAGAAGTTGCTTTTACTATGATTGCAGTTATTATCATAGGTATAGCGAAAAGTATAAGTGCAACAGTAGCACCGAAAATATCTACGGCACGCTTTAGTACTATATTATAGGAAGAACTCAGTGGTACATGGCGTACATGAATGACAGGGATTCCGTCTAAGTCCTCAGTATAAGGTTTTGTTGGGATAATATTGTTGTAATCAGGAGCAAATTTTGTGTGAACACCTGATTTTTCACATATAGCAACAAGACCTTCAAGTTTTGAATACTCATCTATACTAAGTGTGATGACAATCTCATCAAATTCATTTGATGAAAGATAATCTTCGAGTGCACTTAACCTGTCAACAACCTTTATTGTCCTGTATTCATGACCTATCTTTTTATTATCATCAAGAATACCATGAATCTTATAACCCCATTCGGGATGAAGTCTTAAGCGGCGTATATAATTTTCTGCTGTTCGGCTGTATCCTACTATAAGCACATGTTTAAGATTTTTGCCATTTTTCCTCATCTTTCTGAGAATCGATATAACTATAAGCCTGAAGGCATAGTCGATAATGATATTTATACATACAAATATACCTAGCAAAAGTCTTGCATAATCCCATTGTTTGAAAAAATAGAGTGCAGCAACACAGTAGATGATACCAAAAAAGTTAGACTTTACAAGGCAGAAAAGTTCTGCACGTCGTCCACTTGTCCTCTTTGGGTCGTACATTCCGCAAAAGCCGTAAATGATAAGATAACACGGAACTATCATGGTAAGCAGGTTCTGGTACTGGGAAAGATCCTTGTAATAACCTGCGGGTGGAGCTATGATATGCCATCTTATCAGTGGGCTGTTAAATTCATCCAATCTGAGGACATAAGCTAAGTTGAATGATAAGTAGATTATCACTGCATCGACGATAATGTGCAGAATATTTAATAATCGTTGGTTTTCTTTGATCAATTTTTCATCCTCTCAATCTCTCTTGTAACTTTTAATATTACTGCTTGTGCTCTAACCATTATATAGGTTATAATTATTTTGCGCAACAATAAAATCTTTTATAATATATGAAATGAAAAAGTTATATTTTCTTCACAACTTATACACAAAAAGTTGTTAGAATTTGTTTTGCAGGTAAGAGAAAATGTAAAGGGAGGTACCGATCATGGATGAGAATAATAATTTAAATGGGACAGATACAGGTCAGTCTCAGGATGGATATACAGGTGAGTATGGAAATTCGGTTGAAGGAGGAAGTGACAGGGAGTCATCTATTTACAGTTATTCATATAAAGATGGTGAAAATAATGCACAGTCTACACATTCCGGTGACTATTATGCAGGGGCACAGTCAGACAGCAGCGGTTCTGTAGGTAGTCAGAATTATCAGACAAGTAATAACAGTACAGAAAATTCAGGTGCATATAATAACAGCACTAATACAGGATATAACAATACGAATCCGTATCAGAGCAGCACAGGATATAACAACACAAATCCGTATGAAAGCAATAACAATACGGGATATAACAACACAAATCCATATACACAGCAGAATGGAAACGTATATAATGCAGGCTCAGAAAACAGACCGGACGGTAAGAAGAAAGGTTCTTTTGGTAAAAAACTTTTGATATGTGCCGCATGTGCAGTTTTATTTGGTGTTGTAGCGGCGGTTTGTTTTGAAGGAGTATGTTATTTTTCAAGCAAGGTTTTAGGGATAAACACGCCGGCAGTTACCACGAGTCAGCAGATTGGAACTACTACGACAAGCAGCAACAACAGTAAAGTAGTTACGGGAGCGGCAGTAAGTGGAACTACAGATGTTTCATCAATAGTAGAACAGACAATGCCGGCAGTTGTCGCAATCACATGTACAAGTGAGTCAACGAACTATTACAGTCTTTTTGGAAACAGCCAGCAGCAGGAGACACAGAGCAGCGGTACAGGTTTCATAATAGGACAGAGTAAGAGTGAACTTCTTATTGCGACAAACAATCATGTTATTGATGGAGCTAAGACAATATCAGTCCAGTTTATTGATGAGCAGGTTTATGAGGCATCAGTAAAGGGTAAGGATTCAAGTAATGACCTTGCTGTAGTAGCAGTTAAACTTAACAAGATAAAGAAATCTACAATGAACGAGATAAAGATTGCAGATGTAGGAGATTCAGATAGTCTTAAGGTGGGAGAGATGGCTATTGCTATCGGAAACTCATTGGGATATGGTCAGTCTGTAACAGTCGGATATATCAGTGCAAAGAACAGAGAGATTACAGAGACATCAGAGACAGACGGCTCAACTAATTCAATAAAAGCAATTCAGACAGATGCCGCTATCAATCCAGGTAACAGCGGTGGTCCGCTTATCAACCTTAAAGGTGAGGTTGTAGGTATCAATTCAGCAAAGATTGCTGATTCATCAGTAGAGGGTGTCGGTTATGCTATACCTATCTCTCAGGCAACACCTATCATAGATGAACTTAAAGACAAAGAAGTTTTATCTGATTCAGAAAAAGGATATCTTGGAATATCAGGAAGAACAGTTGGAAGTGAGGCAAGCAGTTACAATATTCCAAGTGGTGTTTATGTTGCAGAAGTATCAAAAGGCGGAGCAGCAGAGAAAGGCGGGGTAAAAGTCGGAGATATCATCACAGCTATAAACAATCAGGATGTAAGAAGTATAGAAAGCCTTAAAGAGAAGGCAAACAGTTACCGTAAGGGAACAGAAGTTGAACTTACATTACAGAGAAGCGATGACGGAACATACAAAGAAAAGAAAGTGAAAGTTAAACTTCAGGGTTCAAAATCGTTAGATGGATTGTCTCAGGGAAACAGCTCAGATAATTCAAATAATGACAGTAGTAATGGAAACAGCGGAAGTAATGGTTATGGAAATAACAATGGAAGTAATGGCTATGACCAGGGAAACGGAAACAATGATTCAGATGATGGGGATTACAGTGGATTTGGTAACTTTTTCTCTAATCCGTTTGGAAATTAAATAGTGTTCAGGGCGGTGTCTGATGCAGTCAGGCACAGTCAGATGATATAAAGCCAGCCGTACAGTTTTGTGCGACTGGCATTTTAAGGATTTAAGTATAAGTGCGTACGGATAAAAAAGGGGGAGTTATGTCTGTTATAGAAAATGAAAAAGTTATGGGAGATGAAAATGCCACAGAAAATACAGGCAGAAAGAGATTTAGAGAGGATATAAAGAAGCTTTTAGTCATTGTATTATTTCTGGCACTTTTAGTATGGCAGTTTTCGGCAATGGAACTGTTTTTTAAAAAGTCGATAACCGATTTTGAGACTGATATCATATTAAAAAATATAGCATTGTTCGGAGTTGTGAATGTCATACTGACAGCATTATTTCACAGGATGAAACCTGCGTTTCTGATAACATATGTGCTTACGCTTATCATCGGCGTTGCAAATTATTTTGTTATCTCATTCAGGGGATATGGCATTGTTTTTATGGACATATATGCAATAAAGACTGCTACGACAGTTGCGGGGGGATATAAATATGGAGTTGATATATATTTTATAGCAGGTGTCATAAGCTGCATAGCAGGAATTGCCGTTTGTCTTGCGATGCCTGGTAAAACAAGGAAGTACATAAATCTCAGGGATATATGTGGTTCTGTTATTGCACTTTTATCAGTGTCAGTTTTTATCGTATGGATAAATACATCATCAGCATTTTTTAATAATGTAAGTTCATTGTCATGGGATCACAGTATAGGGATAAGTGATTACGGATATATTCTTTATTTTGTTGCTAATGCAGGAGAGGCAGGAGTAGATGAACCGGAGGGTTATTCGGTAGAAAAAGTCGATGCTATATTGTCGCAGTATGATGAAAAGGAAGCGGACAGTGTGGAGTCACATAAAAAGACACCGAATATTATAATGATAATGAATGAATCTTTTTCGGATTTAAGAGTGCTTGGAGATTATAAGACAAACAGGGAAGTAATGCCGTTTTTTGACAGTTTGAAAAAGAACGTTGTAAAGGGATATGTGGAATCATCAGTATATGGAGGTTATACGGCAAATTCTGAATTTGAATTTTTGACAGGGTGTACAAAGGCATTTTTGCCAGGAAATCCGTATCTTCAGTATATGGATGACTACCTTCCGTCAGTTATAAGCAATATAAAAGAACAGGGTGGATATGGAAAAGCTGTAGCGATACATCCATATAATCCGTCAGGTTATAATAGAAACAGAGTATATCCGCTACTTAGTTTTGACAAATTTTTGAGTATAGATGATTTTAAGAATCCAATACTTGTCAGAGATTATATAAGTGATAAGTCTGACTATGAAAAGATTATAGAACAATATGAGAAGAAAGATAAAGATAGTTCTTTATGTCTGTTTAATGTCACAATGCAGAATCATAATCCGTATGATAATACGAGTTATAAATTTAAGGAGCCTGTCGATATTACAGATTTCCAGACATCATCGCAGGTTAGTCAATACCTTTCTCTGATAAAAATGTCGGATGATGCACTAAAAGAGCTTGTCTGTTATTTTAAAAAAGTGAATGAACCTACCATAATTGTCTTATTTGGTGATCATCAACCGCATCTGCCGGATTCGTTTTATCAGGAATTGTTCGGAAAGACACCTTTGCAGTTTGACCAGAATGACATTATGAAAAAATATCTTGTACCATTTGTTATCTGGGCTAATTATGATATTGGAGAGGAATATATAGAGAGAACATCTATAAATTATCTGTCATCGATTCTTTTGAATAAAGCAGGGTTAAAGATGAGTAATTATAACAGATATCTTCTTGATTTATATAAGGATATTCCGTCAATAAGTGCAACGGGCTTTTATGATAAAAGCGGAAAACTGCACAAAATATCAGAAACATCTGGAAAATATGCAAAGAAGCTGAGAGAATATGAAATGATACAGTATAACTATATTTTTGACAAGGATAATAGGTTGGATAAATATTATTAGGTAAGATAACTGCAGCGTTTTAACAGTTTTTGGTGCTATGATGCAAGAGGTTATAGAATGGGAGAAGAATAAAAAATGACTAAGGTATGTATTTGTGACGATGATGAGGCGTTTGCGGTTGAATTAAAAAAGAATTTGATGTTGTATGGAGATAATCAAAAAAGAGAGATCAAGGTGGAGATATGTCTTAATGGAAGAAAGATGGCTGAATCCATTAAGAAGGATAAATATGATATATTGTTCTTAGATATTGAGCTTGGAGATATCAAAGGATTTGAAATCGGATGCAGACTTCGTGAGGAAATGGAAGATGAAAAAACTCAGATAGTTTATATTTCATCGAAAACAAATTATGCTATGGAGTTGTTTGAGACACGTCCTCTGAATTTTCTTGTCAAACCTTTAAAAGAGAAAGCTGTCTTTGAAGTAATGGACACATATTATAAATTATTTGGAAGCAGAAAGACATATCTGCGTTACAGATGGTTAAAAAACGACTGTGCAATAGAGCAGAATGAGATAATATATATACAGAGTATAGGGAGAAAACTTAATATCAAAACCAATGGTGATGATATTGAATTCTATTCAAAGATTTCGGAGATATTACCTCAGCTTGACAGGAATAAATTTTGTCAGGTACATAAATCATTTGTGATAAATGGTCTTTATGTAAAGAGGTATACAAGTGATAGCGTTACAATGTGTGATGGAACTATTATCATGATAAGTCAGTCAATGAAGAAATATGTTAAAAACTGGCTGTTGGAATATTTGTCAGAATAAATCATTTTTTACATATAAGAGCTTATTTTTTACATTTAGAAATAAACCAGTAGTAAATGTGGTATTATTATTAAAAAAATTGTCGCATATCATTGGTTTAATAAATGTGGGAAATAAGTTTTACAATATTTCCTGTTTTTTTGATATAAAAATTTATTTTTTAGCTTTATTTTTTCGACAATATATGATAGTATTATGTCGATATGTATTTTATATATTATAGTGAATTAAAAGGATAGAGAGATGAAAGGAAGGTTAGACCCATGAACAGAAGAACTACTGAGATTTCACAGTGCGAACTTACGGTTATGAAGTGTATCTGGGACCTTAAAGGTGAGGTTACATGTGCACAGGTTATGAAGAAGTTAAAGGAGGATTACGGTCTTACATATAAGGATACGACTGTATATACTTTTTTAAAGAATCTTATTAATAAAGGTTTTGTTTCTTCAGAGAAGAAGGGGATTACATATTACACACCTGTGCGTAGTGAAGAAGATTACAGAACAGACATTTTAAAGCAGGCTAAGAAGTTT
Source organism: Eubacterium sp. MSJ-13 (assembly GCF_018918235.1). GTDB lineage: Bacteria > Bacillota > Clostridia > Lachnospirales > Lachnospiraceae > Butyribacter. Next base: position 9,681 of record NZ_JAHLQE010000050.1, on the reverse strand, counting down.
TGGTTTAATGATTCAGTAACTGACTTTGTGGATGCAGTACTTAATTTAGATAAAGTTACTGCTGATGATAAAGCAAAAATTAAAGCAATGGTTAAATAATCTGACTATTATAGATAATACAAACAAAAAATCGTGTTTATCATCTGATGATATTCACGATTTTTTATAATGTATGAAAACTTTGTCTGGCTTTAAAGTTAAGCATGGTTTTCTTTTTTATGCATGTTCATTTGCATATGCTTCTCTTACGGCTGTAGCGAGCTGGTCAGGACAGGATGTAGGTTTAAAACCACATCTGATACCTTTGAGTTTGCTTTCTATCTGGTCTACTGTAAGACCGTCAACAAGCGATGAGATACCCTGAAGGTTTCCGTTGCAGCCGCCTGTAAACTGTACATTTGATACTATGTCTCCGTTAAGGTCGAATTCAATCTGTGTTGAGCATGTTCCTTTTGTTCTGTATGTGTGTGTCATGATAATTATCCTTTCGTTGTTCTAATAGTATTTATTAACATTACAGTGTGAAATTTAAAGCTGTGAAAATACTTCACCAAGACCACACTGTAACAGCAAGTCAGCGTTGCTGTCAAGTGGTGTTGAAGATTTATTTATCAATACCAGGTGTTTACCTTTGAAATACTGTATAAGTCCGGCAGCAGGGTATACTGCAAGCGAAGTACCTCCGACAATAAGCATATCTGCTTTGGCTATGGCGTTGATGGCACCGGTGACAGTAGCATCGTCAAGACCTTCCTCATATAGGACTACATCAGGTTTTATAATGCCGCCACATTCACAGAGAGGTACACCCTGGCTGTTTTTAATGTAGTTTACATCATAAAATTTATGACATTTTTCACAGTAATTTCTAAGTGTTGAACCATGAAGCTCGTAAACTGTTTTGCTGCCGGCTGCCTGATGAAGTCCATCAATATTCTGTGTGACAACAGCAGAGAGTTTTCCGGCTTTTTCAAGCTCTGCAAGTTTTAAATGTGTGATATTTGGTTTTGCATTTTCAATAAGCATTTTGTCACGGTAAAATTTGTAGAAATCCTTTGGTTTTCTTACAAAAAAGGAATGGCTTAGAATAGTCTCAGGAGGATAATCATATTTTTGATGATAAAGTCCGTCAACACTTCTGAAATCCGGGATACCGCTTTCTGTGGAAACACCTGCACCACCGAAGAACACGATATTGTCACTTTCATCCACCCATTTTTTAAATAGTTCTAAATCTTTTTTATCAGGCTGCATAAATGACCTCCTTTTATAAAAACAGGCACCCTTTGAAGATGCCAGTCTGATATATTTAATTTGACAGCTAAAAACCTGCCAGATTAGAAAGAATATATTTTATATTGATTCTGAATATAGCACAAATTACAGAAATTGACAAGTAAAGCGTATATTCGCAATCCGCCCTGCTACTTGCAGGGCAATTATTTTTTGGGGCTGTATAAATATAAGATATATAAAATACAGTTTGTTTTGATAGCTGTTTTTTGTTTTATAGTAAAATGTAAAAAACAGTCGTCTGTAAGCAGTAAAAACTTGATTTTGCAAATATAATATACTAAAATATCAGTAATGGAATCATTGGCAGAAATTTGAGCAGATCTGAATTTTTGTGCTGTCTGGCAGATCTGTATGGTATAAGACAGTACAGGAAAGAGGCGGATAATGAAAATTACAAATATTTCAGACATCAACGAATTTTTTAAAGTAGTTGATAAATGCAAAGGACGCGTAGAACTTACATCATCAGAGGGAGACAGAATCAATCTTAAAAGTAAACTTACACAGTTTGTAGCAATGGCACAGCTTATGAACACAACATATGTAAAAGAACTTGAGATAGTAGCATCAGAACCAGAAGATGCAAGCCGAATCCTCGACTATATGATGAGCGGTAAAGTTTGATGCTTCCTTACATTATTTATTTGTATAAAACAAAAGAAAACAGAGGGTTATGTGAAAAATATTCACAATAATTCTCTGTTTTCTTTATTATATATATCTATTTGAAATATTAGAGTATAGATATATTATATGTATCCAATTCATCATTAACATAGAAGTAATTATCAATAAAATATACATTATCATTTACAACAAAATAGTATATTCATAAGTTCTTACTTAAATACATCACTTTATAAAATTACATCAGTCTGTAAAACTGCCATAGATACTCTCAACGCACAGCCGGATATAGTGGGATATTCTGGACGAATGGCATTAGAACATCGTCGGTACTTAGTGAGCGTGTTTTGCTCACTTATGTACCGCTACAGATGTTCTCTGAGGCGCGAGCCGTCCATGAGTATAGAATATCCCCCTATATCCGGCGTCCGTTTAAAAATGCTCCCTAAAAAATTAAAGTGCCGAATAAACAATATCCCTTATCACCTGAACATCCCTGTAACCATTGCCGCCACACTTCTGTATAACATATATGATAGCAAGATTTTCTTTTGGATCCATTGCAACATAACTTCCAAGCCATCCGTCCCATCCAAACTCACCTTCTGAGCCGAAACTCTGACTTGCCGGAACATCCATCATAACACGCATCAGATTTCCATAACCGTAACCTTTAAGAGAGTCCCAATCATACATTTCAAGCTGCTTTGGTGTGAGATTGTTTCTTGTCATTATCTCAACTGTTTTTCTGCCAAGTATGCGTACATCTCCAAGTGTTCCCTTATTTAACATCATATTTACAAATTTTGAATAATCGTCTATCGTTGAGACAAGCCCTGCACCGCCTGACTCAAAAAGAGGTTTCTTTTTGTGCATATATGTAAGCCCAAGGTGCTGCCATGTGCAGGGTTCCATTGTCTGGGTTTCGGGCATATACTGATAATTCTGCATGAAACGGTTCTGTTTTTCCTCTGGAACATAGAAGTCGGTGTCAGTCATTCCGAGTGGTTCAAATATCGTTTCCCTGAGATATTCACCATATTTTTTGCCGGTTACGGCTTCGATGACTGCACCTAAAACATCGGCACAAAAACTGTATCTCCAGCCCTCGCCCGGCTGAAATTCAAGTGGCTGCTCACCGATAAGTACGGCAAGGTCATATGTAGATGTAGGATTTCCTGCCTCAACATCTGCATAGTACTTGTCTATCATATCCTGCATTTCTTTTCCGGCAGGGAATGAAGCGTCAGGATAGGTAAGACCTGCTGTCATATTTAGAAGGTCCTGTATTACAACCTCTCTTTTTGCCGGAACATAGCCTTTTTCAGTGAGAACCGTCTGATTTTTAAAACTTGGTATAAAATTGCTCACCGGATCTGAAAGAGCGATAACTCCTTTTTCAACAAGTGTCATAACGGCAACCGATGTGACAGGTTTTGTCATCGAATAACATCTGAAAATTGAACTTTTTTCCATTGGGATATGTTTTTCCTTGTCTGCTTCACCGTATTCATTTCTGTAGACTTCTTTTCCGTCTTTTATGATACATATGGCTGCACCTACATTGCAGTCTGGATCTTTTGAGTTTCCTATAAGTGTCGATGAAATGGCATCATCAAGTCTTTTTAAAATATCTGTGTTCATAGTTTCCCTCGATTCTTATTTATTATGTATAGTTTACCACAGCGTAATGGAAAAAAATACTGTACTTTTGGCATCTGAATAGTAGTATAAGTTAGATAAAAAAAAGCATAATAGATATAAAGTGTTACTGCTCACACTGAGTATGGATGGTAACATAAAAAGTTGCAGATAAAGATGTCGGTATGCCATATCTGTGTGGTTTAACCGGAAAACTGATAGTTTCGCAAATGATTGTTTGACGGGATTACAAAGGAGGTTAATATGATGGGGACAGGTATGAATCATTTTCAGGTTTATCTGATAATGTTTTTAACGGGTGGATTTCTTTATTGTGGAATTGAAATTTTATATCGTGGTTATTCACATATTTCGATGCTTCTTGCGGGTGGTCTGTGTTTTGTGCTCGTTGGGGCCGTTGAGAGTATATTGGGTGATGGTGCATCGCTCATAGGACAGATGATAATATGCGGTCTTATGATAACCGGTGTTGAATTTGTCGTCGGTATGATAGTGAACAGGCAGATGCACCTTAATGTGTGGGATTATTCGGGGCAGCAATATAATTTTAAGGGGCAGATATGTCTGCTGTACACAAATTTATGGATATTATTGTCATGTCCGGTAATAGTATTGCATGATTACATGGAATATATACTTATGGGAAGCCAACTGCCGAATTATAAAATCTGGTGACATTATGAAACACACAAGATTTGTGTCTGCGCACACTTGACACAAACTTGATATGCACAAAAAATGTGTGCAGAAATGAGGAGTTTTATGGGGAAGTTTATAACTAATACTTTTAAGGTAAGAAAAGCGGATGAGAGTAAGAAGAATGTGCCTTTTGAATATTATGCAGTTTTTCCAAAAAAGGAATTTAATATACCTGTTGTTGATGTTTTTAAAAAAGGAAAGATATTTGGCAGCAGCCTTGATTTTGCAAAAGTAGTCTTTCTGCCTGTTGGAGCTAAATCCTATGAAAATGCGTTAGATATGGGACAGAAGATTGTCACTTCCATAAAAAAGAAAATAAGGTATGGAACTATGTCATCAATCGAGGATAATGATGATATATTGACGAGGGATATAAGGGGGTATCTCTATGATATTTTTGATGTAATGAAGATGATGACGGCGGCGGTAAAAGGCTGTGGCTTTAAGATAGGGGAGGATGTTGTATTTATGCTTGATGCGGGAGCAGGGAAATTGTATAGGAAAGAAGCGGATATGTATTATTTTCCGGGGGAGAGTTTTAAGAGAAAAGATAAGTTAAATACACAGGGGAACGAGGAGGAGACATGGCAGAATTATATAGAGAAAGAAGTTGGCTGTCAGTGTGAGGGAGTGGAGTACAGGACATGCTGTGACAGTCCTGCTTTCAGTATGGAGAGTCTTTGCGACAGGGAAGTGCCTGACTATGAGAGGGGTGTAGATAGAGCCTTTTATCCAATGGTGTCTATGTATGAGAGAGACAGTGAGGATATTATGGAAAATATTCTGCCTGAGACACCTGATACCAAAGCGATGACTGTTCTTCGTTCGGCTTCGGAAATGACGGATTATTATAAGAAGCTGTGCGAGAAGTTTCCTGTGATTGCGATATCAGGGGCACTTGCTGTCAATGATACAAAAGGGTGGGAGATACTTGATGATAAATTGGGGGACAGTGTTGTTTTTCTGGATGAGGGGACGTTCTAATTAAAAGGAACGGACGCTGTGAATAAGGGGTATTATTCCATGCTAATAGTGTTATGAACCGACCGAAACGGAGTGTTTTCGCTCGGAGAATATTCGTAGCGGTACTACCGACTATGTTCTAACGCCATTCGGTCGAAATAATACCCCTTATTCACAGCTGTGTATCGCAAGGAATTATATATAAAGTTTGATATTATTAAATTTTGTTGTTGTATAAAAATAGTGAGAAGAAATTGCTGTTATCAGCAAGTAGCATAGCGGATTGCGAATATTCGTTTGACAAAAAATTTAGCTTATATAAAAAAGTTGAGATATAAATATACAAAAAATAATAAATTTATGGTTTTATTTTGGAATGATATATATTAGAATACATTATGATTTGTTTAGAAGTTATAAAAATACATATAGATTTACGGAGGATTTTTATGTTTGAGTTAAATGAGAAAAATTATGCCAGGGCTGCTAGACAGGCTGTGGCTGAGGGGTGTGTGCTGCTTAAAAATGATGGAGGTGTGCTGCCGCTTGGCAAGGGGACTAAGACTGCGGTTTTTGGTATTGGTGCTTTTTATTATTATAAGGGCGGTCTTGGTTCGGGCGGTCTTGTGAATACAAAGTATGTTGTCAGTATTCTTGATGCTTTGAGGAAAAGTGAAGATATTATTGTGGACGAGTGCATCTGTGAGGAGTATGAGAAGTGGATAAAGGATAATCCTTTTGACGAGGGTAATGGCTGGGGAAGTGTTCCATGGTCACAGAAAGAGATGCCTTTGTCAAGGGAGTTTATCGGTGAGGCTGAAAAGAGAAATGATACGGCGGTTGTTATTATAGGAAGAACAGCGGGCGAGGATCAGGACAACAGAGCCGATGAGGGCAGTTACTATCTTACACAGACCGAGAGGGAGCTTATCAAAAATGTCACTGAGGTTTTTGATAAGAGCATTGTTTTGTTAAATGTCGGAAATATAATCGATATGAAATGGGTTGACGAGTATAAGCCGTCTGCTGTTATGTATGTATGGCAGGGTGGTCAGGAAGGCGGCAACGGTGTTCTTGATGTGCTTGATGGAACGGTTAGTCCGAGTGGAAAGCTGACAGACACCATTGCCTATAATATAGAAGATTATCCGTCAGCACCATATTTTGGTGATGCTGATAAGAATTATTATGTGGAAGATATTTATGTAGGTTATAAGTATTTTCAGACTGCTGCCACAGATAAAGTTATGTATCCGTTTGGTTTTGGTATGTCATATACGGATTTTGAGATAAACGGCGGTGTGAAAAATGTTGATGAAAACAGCGTTATTGTGGATACAGATGTGAAAAATACCGGCGGTTGTTCAGGAAAAGAGGTTGTGCAGGTTTATATTGAAGCTCCTCAGGGCAAACTTGGAAAACCTGTGCGTACATTTGCCGGATATGCAAAGACTAAAGAGTTAGCTGTAAATGAAAGTCAGAAACTCAGTATCTCATGCCCTAAATCATATTTTGCATCATATGATGATTCAGGTGTTACGGGACATAAGTCTGCGTTTGTACTTGAGGCTGGTGAATATAGAGTTTATGTGGGAAACAGTGTTGCTGCGGCTGAGTATATCGGAAGTTTTTCGCAGGAATTTCAGGTGATAGAACAGCTTGAGGAGGCACTTGCACCGATTGAGGAATTTGAGAGGATGCGTCCGGTGACCGATTCATGTGGGTACAGCATGGGATTTGAGAAAGTGCCTTTGAGAACAGTAAGCCTTTCTGAGAGAATTGAGAGAGAGATGCCTGAAGATATTTTGTTTACAGGTGATGAGGGTTACACGCTTAAAGATGTTGCAGAAGGTAAGATTGATATTGATACATTTATCGGACAGCTTTCGGACGAGGACCTTATGTGTCTTATGAGAGGTGAGGGAATGTGCAGTATGAAAGTAACTCCTGGAACTGCTGCCGCATTTGGCGGTCTTACTCCTTCTCTTGAAAGATTTGGAATACCTGCACTCTGCTGTGCGGATGGTCCTTCGGGAATAAGAATGGACTGCGGGACTAAGGCATTTTTACTTCCTATAGGAACATTGCTCGGAGCAACTTTCAATGATGAACTTATCGAGGAACTTTTTGAATATTTCGGTGCCGAGATGAAATACAACCGCATTGACACTATCTTAGGACCGGGCATGAATATACACAGACATCCTTTAAATGGAAGGAATTATGAGTATATTTCAGAGGACACGATACTTACAGGAAAGATATGTGCGGCAGAGCTTAAAGGACTTCACAGAGCAGGTGTTGAGGGAACGATAAAACATTTTTGTGCAAATAATCAGGAATTTCGCCGTGCGGATGCAATGGGTGTGATTTCAGAGAGAGCACTCAGGGAAATTTATTTAAAATGCTTTGAGATAGCAATAAAAGAGACAGGATGCAGCTCGATAATGACTACATACGGACCATTTAATGGACTCTGGACATCAGGAAATTATGACCTTTGTACAACAGTTCTCAGAAAAGAATGGGGATTTGACGGCATTGTTATGACTGACTGGTGGGCGGTTGCAAACTGGGAAGGAGAAAAACAGGACAGAAAGAACAGGGCTGCAATGGTTCAGGCTCAGAATGATATATTTATGGTATGTCCTGATACGGAAAACGAAAATGCCATCGACAATATAAAAGCGCAGTATACGATAGGAAAGATAACAAGAGGACAGCTTCAGAGAAATGCAAAGAATGTGCTTAAATTTGCACTTAACAGCCTTGCAATGCAGATAAAACTTGGAAAAGTCGATATAGAGGAATATGCTCCTGAGTGGGATACAAGCTACAGACCGGAGGGAGAACTTGAGACAGTTGCGGCAAAAGATGGCTCATTTACCGTATCAGAGGAACTTGCAGTAAAAATTCTTGAGGATGACGGAATGTATTTCAATGCAGTTGATACAGAAGCGGGTGATTACAGTGTGACGATAAATATCACTTCCCAGCATAATGAGTATACGCAGATACCTATTTCGGTATTTATTGACAACGATTACCGCGGAACACTTTCATTTCAGGGAACAAACGGAAAAGATGATGAAAAGGAAATGCCTGTTGGAGAGATAGGAGTGGGAGAGCATTATATAAGAGTTGCTTACAGACCGCATGGAATAACCATGAACAGGTTTGTTATCAGAAAAAATGATTAGTTAGGATTTTAAAATAAAGGGGTGTCGCACGAAGCACTATTCATACAATATTTAGATAATAAATCTTTTATTAGCATCTACATATTGTATAGATTATGCTTAATGCGACATCCCCTTTTTGTTGAGATTTATATTGCTGTTTTTAACGCTATCAAGCAAGTAGCAGAGTGGGTTGTGAATATCCGCTTGACTCTTTTAATTAAGACCTGCCAGGGCGGTTATTTCCCGGTCCACCACCCGGATTATTATTTCCACCGTTATTGTCAGGACCTTGTCCCGAAGTGCTTCCTACAGTCATGCTTACTGAACTGAAAGTTACAGTGTCAAATGATGTTAAATTATTCAGGTCACTTCCATAGTAGATAGTATATGTGCTGCCAAGTGTAAAGTCACTGCATGATAATACAACAGATTGGAAAGATTTTGTTGGTCTTGCAGTAAGTACAGTATTTCCTGAGCTGTTTTTTACTACCACATAAGTATTTGCGGACTGTTCTGATGTAAATCTCACATTTACTGCGGGCTGTGAAGAACCGCTTGTTGTAGAAACATCCATGCCTGAATCATCGCCTGTATATTTACTGCCCGAAGGTGTGCTTACCGGTGCTGCTGTCTGGGAGATCGAAGGAGATCTTGTCGGCAAAGCAACTGAAGTGTCAGGTGTGCTTGATGGTTCAGTTGAATTTTTGGCATCTGCTGTTGATGAGATGGTAGGTGTTGGTGAAGAAGTAGCTTCTTTATTATCAGGTGTTGCTGTCGGATTTTCAATAGCTGGGCTTGAAGGTGAAGGAAGTGGAGTAGCCGTTGCAGATGTTTCTTCTGTTGGTGTTGTTGTGGGGGCATTTGTTGTAACGGCAGTCTTACTTTCTGATTCGACAGCAGATGTAGCCGCAGGTGTGCTTGAATTTTGTGAAGCATTTTTCTTTACAATAATATATTTATATTTTGACATTGTGGATGATTTTATTTTCTTTAGTTTTGAAGCCGTCATTTTTTTTGAAGATTTAACTGCATAAATTTTCAAAGTTGATGTCTTTTTAAATGTAAATGTTTTTGAAGAGGCAGATTTTACTTTTTTTGAGATATAAAGTTTGCTTCCGGTTTATAGTACACTGTATAACCTTTTTTGACCTTTAATTTTAACACGCCGTGAGCAAGAAATCCCCCACTTCTATAAGAAGCCACTGAAAAAGTCCTTTTTAGTGATAGTATACTACTATATATTGTTATTGAT
>NZ_JAHLQE010000098.1 GCF_018918235.1 Eubacterium sp. MSJ-13 | reverse complement strand
AAATGAGATGTAGGCATCATCAGCACCTAATTTTAGATATTTTACCTGTCTACTTGACGAGGGGCATATCAAAAATTCAGATGCTTTTTTGTTTATCAGATTATACACAGTTCACAGCCAATCAAAAATGTGATATACTTAAAAAGCACTTTTTGTTATACAAATTAGGTATTTGCGAAACGGTTATAATATTATAATTAAATTGTGTAATGAATATGAATTGTTTTGTAAATATCTATTATACAAATATAATGGAGGAAACTATAAATGGGTAAGATTTTTAAATTCAATCAGGATGTTGATACTGACCAGATAATCGCTTCGCAGTATCTTCTCTTTCCTACAATTGATGAGATGAAAACACATACATTTGAGTCACTTGACCCTGATTTTGCGGCAAATGTAGAGCCGGGAGATTATGTTGTGGCTTCTGAAAATTTTGGATGCGGTTCTTCAAGAGAACAGGCACCAAGTGTTTTGAAAGCACTCGGAGTCAAGGCAGTTATAGCAAAATCGTTTGCAAGGATTTTTTATAGAAATTCGATAAATATCGGACTTCCGGTTATTGTCTGTAAGGATTTACATGAAAATGTAAATGCAGGTGATGAGATGGAACTTGATCTTCAGGAGGGTATCGTGCGTGTGGGTGATAAGGAATACCAGTGCACAAAACTTCCGGCATATATGCAGGGAATACTTGACCAGGGCGGTCTTATTGCATCATTAAATAAGGAGGATTAGGTTTATGGGAATGACGATTGCAGAAAAGATTATTGCGGCAGCCGCAGGTGTAAATGAGGTTAAGCCGGGAGATATACATACAGTAGAACTTGACAGACTTATGAGTAATGACGGAACAACACATCTTACGATAGATATGTACAACAAACTTAAGAATCCGCATATAGCAGATGTAAACAAACTTGTCTGGATAGTAGACCACAATGTTCCATGCGACAGTGTTAAGACGGCAGCTTCACACAAGAAGATGAGGGATTTTGCAAAGGAACATGGCATTAAGTTTTATGAGGGAGCCGGTGTATGCCATCAGATAATGATGGAAAATCATGTTACATCAGGTGAACTTATCTTTGGTGCTGACAGTCATACCTGTGCGTATGGTGCTGTCGGTGCATTTGGTACGGGTGTGGGTTGTACGGATTATCTCTATGCCATGGTTACAGGCAAGTCATGGCTTCTTGTTCCTGAGACACTCAGATTTAATCTTAAAGGAAAACTTAAGGACGGTGTTTATGCGAGGGATCTTATCCTTACTATTATAGGAAAGATTGGTGCTAACGGAGCTAACTATATGGCTATGGAATTTGGCGGTGAGGGACTTAAAACTCTCAATATGAGCGACAGAATATCAATCTGCAACCTCTGTGTTGAGGCTGGTGCAAAAACAGCACTTATGGAGGTTGACGATATAACGATTGATTATCTTAAGGAACATGGAAGAAAACCAAAGCACAGTTTTTCAAGTGATCCTGATGCAAAGTTTGCGAAAGTTTATGATATAGACCTCGGTGAGATTGAGCCAATTGTTGCAAAACCTCATTTTGTTGACAGCGTAGTACCTGCAAAAGAATGTTTAGGAACTCACATTGACGAGGCATTTCTTGGCTCATGCAATAACGGAAGAATAGAGGATTTACGTGCTGGTGCAGAGCTTATCAAAGGAAAGAAAGTTGCTCCTCTTGTTCGTTTTCTTGTGGTGCCGGCAAGTGCGGCAGTTTATGAGCAGGCACTTAAAGAGGGCATTATCGATACATTTATGGAAGCTGGGGCAATAGTTATGAATCCAAACTGCAGCGTATGCTGGGGAAGCTGTCAGGGTGTTATCGGTGAAAACGAAGTTCTTATAAGTACGGGAACAAGAAACTTTAAAGGTCGTGCAGGACATAAGGATTCATTTATCTATCTTGCGTCAGCCGCAACGGTGACGGCATCAGCGATAAAGGGCGAGATTACAACGGCTGATTTATTGTAGAAAAATCTGATGTTGCGGATATTGTTGTGATTAAATTTTAGAGTTGTTATTTATATTTTAAGATATAATTGTCAGTTTATGGCTGGTTATATCTTAAATATCGACAAAATGATTATTAATAAATTTAAAAATAAATATAGTATTTGTGAGAAAAAATAAAAATAATAGACTTAATACAAGTCTGAATATAACGAAAAGAGGAAAAATATATGGCACAGTTTAGTGGAAAAGTCTGGGTGCTCGGTGATGATATAGACACTGATATTATTATTCCGACTGAGTACCTTGCATTAGAGACAGTCAATGACATGGCACCATATGCGTTCTCACCACTCAGACCGGAGCTTGCAGCACAGATTAAGGAGGGTGACATTATCGTTGCCGGAAAGAATTTTGGCTGCGGTTCTTCGAGAGAGCAGGCCCCTGAGATTATAAAAGCACTTGGTATCAAATGCGTTATCGCAAAATCATTTGCGAGGATATTCTTTAGAAATTCAATTAACAATGGACTTTTACTTATCGAGAATGATAAACTTCACGATGATGTGAAAGAGGGTGACAGTGTTACGGTTACCGTAAATGAAAATATAGAGTACAACGGAAATAAATATCCTATAGCATCACTTCCGGATAATCTTGTTAAGATAATTGATGCAGGCGGACTTGTAAAAGCAATGCGTAAATTAAATGGATTAGACTAGGAGGAAAGTTATGGGTTCAACGATTATTGAAAAAATCATTAGAAATAATATCGGCAAAGAGGTTAAGCCGGGGGAGATAGTTACCGTAAATGTTGACAGAGTTATGATACATGACATTTTTATCCCATTTGTTGCCTCAAAGTTTGAGGAGATGGGATTTACGAAGATATGGGATCCCGACAAGGCGGTTCTTATATATGATCATCTTGTGCCGGCAAGTCAGGTTGATGATACAAGACATTTCCGCATTGGAAATGAATTTGTGGAAAAATATGGAATGAAAAATATCCACCGTTCAGACGGAATATGTCACCAGCTTATGACAGAAGCAGGATATGTTAAACCTGGAAACATAGTTTTTGGAACAGACAGCCATACTACTACATACGGATGTGTTGGTGCATTTTCATCGGGAATCGGTTATACGGAGATGGCAAGTATTCTTGGAACAGGAACGCTCTGGATTCGCGTGCCTGAGACTATCAAGGTCAATATAACAGGAAAACTTCCTGACAATGTGATGGCTAAAGACATTATCCTTAAACTTATCGGAGATCTCGGTGCTGACGGTGCGACATATAAGGCACTTGAATTTGCCGGAGATACAGTGGAAAATATGTCGGTGGCTTCAAGAATGTCAATGTCAAATATGGCAATCGAGGCAGGAGCGAAATGTGCATTATTTACACCTGACGAGAAAACGGCAGAGTATTGCGAGATAGAACTTACTGATGAGCAGAAAGATTTGGTCGGTGACAGTGATGCGGTTTATTCAAGAGTTATAAATTATAAGGCGGAAGATTTAGTGCCTGTTATGGCTTGTCCTTCAAATGTTGATAATGTAAAACCAATCTCAGAGATTGAGGGAAAAGAGATAGATCAGGTATTTATAGGTTCATGTACAAACGGAAGACTTGAAGATCTCATGGCAGCGGCAGAAATACTTAAGGACAAGCATGTAGCACCTTTTGTAAAACTTATCGTTACACCTGCAAGCCGCAAGATTTACAGACAGGCAGTAGAAAACGGAACGATGGAAATCCTTTCAAAAGCAGGTGCGATAATAACACATCCAAGCTGCGGACTTTGCTGTGGACGAACAGGCGGTATCCTGACGGACGGAGAGACAGTAGTTGCAACAAACAACCGTAATTTCCTCGGTCGTATGGGAACATCAAAAGTAGGTATCTACCTTGCGTCACCAAAATCGGCAGCAGCCTGTGCAATAGCAGGAAAGATAGTAGTACCAGAGGTGTAAACAGCAACATACCACAGTAAATGATATACATTATCAATAAACATATATACACACAGGTCTGAAATGTGATAATATATGCAAATAGTAAGTTATTGTTTGACAATAAACTAGACGATTTGTGTCTGTGCACACTTGACATAAATCTTATGTGTGAAATATTATATTTCACACTATGCACAAAAAACGTGTGCAGAAATGAGGATTAATATGGTTAAGAAAATAGCTGATAACGATATGAGTGAAGTTTTGGCAAGCAAATGTGCTTTAGTTGATTTTTCGGCTGCATGGTGTGGACCCTGCAATATGATAGGACCTGTAGTAGAGCAGTTGTCAGAGGAAAGAGATGATGTAGAGTTCTTTAATGTCGATGTTGACAAAAATCCTGACCTTGCAATGCAGTACAGAATCCAGAGCATACCTGCACTTGTCTTATTTAAAGACGGTGAGGAAACAAACAGAAGTATAGGCTTTATACCTAAGGATAAAATAGAGGAGTTTATCTCATAACCATATATTAGAATTTTTGACAGATGATATTTTTTAGTATCATGTAACGGCTTAAAAATATCTGTTATGTGGAAAATCATAAACATTTGTAATATATTGACAAAACAACAAAATGGACTGCCGCAGCAATGAAAATCCATACAGAATATAGATTATTTACTATAATATATATTCTGCATAAAATTTTCTTGCCGCGACAGTCCATTTATTTATATTTTATAAGATTAGAGATTAGCTGTTTAGCAAAAGTCTGGGGATTAACCCATTACAACAGTTACATCATAGTTTGTCTGTCCTTTTTCATAAGGAACAACAGTTGTATTTGTAAGCTCTTTTCCGTTTACAATAAGTTTTACAACACCCTTTTCAACCTTTGAAGGATTTTCAACTTTGATATTGTAGATTCCTTCACGATATTTACGAGTCATTGTGAATTCAGTTCCCATCTCAGAAGGGATACATGGATCTATGCTAAGACCATTTAATGTAGGTACTACACCGAGGATGTACTGTGAAACATTTACAAATGTCCATGCAGCAGTTCCTGTAAGCCAGCTGTTTTTAGCCTGTCCAAAGAAATGAGCATCTTTTCCGGCTATCATCTGAGAGTAAACATATGGCTCTGTGCAGTGAATTTCACTGATGTCCTCGATATAAGCAGGACAAGTTTTTTTGTAGATTTCAAAAGCTCTGTTTCCACGACCGATAACAGTCTCAGCACATGATACCCAAGGGTTGTTATGGCAGAAGATGCCAGCATTTTCTTTATATCCTGGTGGATAAGAAGAAATCTCACCAAGTTCTACATGATATTTTGTGTAAGCTGGCTGGAGTAATACGATACCATATTTTGTATCGAGCTTTTCTTTTACTGAATCGAGTGCCTTTTTAGCTTCACCAGTTTCAACACCGATGCCTGCAAGTACACAGAAGCCCTGTGGTTCGATATATATCTGACCTTCTTCACATTCCTTAGAACCAATCTTGTGACCATATGCATCGTATGCACGTACAAACCAGTCACCATCCCAGCCGCCATCAAGTACAGCATCGTTCATTGCTGCAACCTCTTTCATTGCACGGTCAGCTTCTGCCTGGTCACCAGTATAAGCACAGAGGTCTGCGTACTCTTTACCATATTTAACAAACATTCCACCGATAAATACTGACTCAGCAACAGGTCCTTCACTAGGTCCGAATGTCTGGAAAGATTCACCCGGATGCTCAGAGAAGCAGTTGAGGTTAAGACAATCGTTCCAGTCGGCACGTCCGATAAGTGGAAGGTTGTGTGGACCCTTGTGGTTTACGATGTAGTCGAATGAGCGTTTGAGATGTTCCATAAGAGTAACAGCTTTGCTCTCGTCATTATCAAAAGGAACCATTTCTTCAAGTATTGAGGTATCACCTGTCTCACGGATATATGCAGATGTTCCTGCGATAAGCCATAAAGGATCATCGTTGAAACCGCTTCCTATATCAGAGTTACCCTTCTTTGTGAGAGGCTGGTACTGATGGTAAGCACTTCCGTCTTCAAACTGTGTTGATGCAATGTCGATGATTCTCTCTCTTGCACGTTCAGGGATAAGATGAACGAAACCTAAAAGATCCTGGCACGAATCTCTGAATCCCATTCCACGACCGATACCTGATTCATAGTAAGAAGCTGAACGCGACATGTTGAATGTTACCATACACTGATACTGGTTCCAGATATTTACCATGCGGTCAAGTTTTTCCTCACTTGATTTAACAGTGAATTTAGAAAGAAGGCTTTCCCAGTCAAGTTTAAGTTCATCAAGAGCTGCATATACCTGTTCATCAGTCTGATATTTAGCGAGAAGCTCATCAGCAGGTTTTTTGTTGATGACATTTGGTGCGACAAATTTTTCATCTACAGGATTCTCACAGTATCCAAGTACGAAGATAAAGCTCTTTGTCTCATCAGGTTCAAGTGTGACATTTATCTGATGTGAACCGATAGGACTCCATCCGCTTGCTATAGAGTTGTGAGCTTTTCCTTCTTCAACAACTACAGGGTCAGATACACCGCGGTATGCTCCTAAGAATTCATCACGGCTTGTATCAAAACCATCTACATCAGCGTTTACTGAGTATACTGCAAAATGGTTTCTGCGCTCGCGGTACTCTGTCTTATGATATATAGTAGAACCGACTACCTCAACCTCACCGATATTTAAGTTACGCTGGAAGTTTGTCATATCATCCATGGCATTCCAGAGACAGAACTCAACATAAGAGAAAAGAGTGATAGTCTTTGGCTTAGATGATTTGTTTGTGAGTTTAAGCTGGTTTACTTCGCAGTTGTCATTAACCGGAACGAAAGCTAAAAGCGATGCTTCAATATCGTTTTTGCTTGATGTGAAACGGCTGTAGCCCATACCATGACGGCACTCATAAGAATCGAGGTCTGTTTTTACAGGCTGCCATCCAGGATTCCAGACAGTATCACCATCCTTTATGTAATAATAACGTCCACCCTCATCTGTAGGGATGTTGTTGTAGCGGTAACGTGTCAGACGGAGAAGTTTAGCATCTTTGTAGAAGCTGTATCCGCCGCATGTGTTTGAAATAAGTGAAAAGAAATTGCTGCTTCCAAGATAATTTATCCATGGAAGAGGTGTTTTAGGAGTTGTAATGACATACTCCTTATTTGGGTCATCAAAAAATCCAAATTTCATATTTTTCCTCCGTTCATATTAATTTTTAATAATCTCCACAAAATTATATTCTAAAAAAGAATTAAAAGCAATAATCATATAGCCTTATAATTTGCATAAGATATACATGAAAAAATTGTTTTTTGTATAGTTTTTGCAAAAAAAGGAGGTAATTGATATCAATTACAAAAAGATTATGATGTTTTTTGAAATTATGCTGTTTGCAATGACGATATGCTTAGCTGACATATTGTGTGGATGTGAGAAAAAAAATAAAAATGTAGAAAAAATGGGTGAAGAAGTCAGTGTGCTTGCTGACAAAGGAGAAAAAATGGACAAAAAAACTGCGTATCTTACATTTGATGACGGTCCAAGTTGTCTTACGGACAAATATCTTGATATTTTGGACGACGAGGGGGTTAAGGCAACATTTTTTGTTATAGGGCAGCAGATAGAGGGGGAATATAAAAAAACGATAAAAAGAGAGATAAGGCAGGGACATGAGATAGGAATACATACATATACACATGAGGCGGATGAGATATATTGCGACTGCCAGACATATTACAATGATGTAATGAAGGTGCGTGATGAACTTGAAAAAGGTTTTGGATATAAGCCAAAATTGGTAAGATTTCCTTGGGGAAGTGCAAACTCATACATAAGCAGTTATCGAAAGGATATTATAGAGAGATTTCAAAATGCAGGGCTTGGATATGCAGATTGGAATGTAAGTGCAGAGGATTCTGTCGGAAACCCGACAGGTGAGTCGGTTATGAAAAATATAAGAAAGGATTACGCAAAATATTGTGAACCTGTGCTTCTTATGCACGATTCAGGTTCAAACAAAGTTACATTATCTGTACTGAAAAATATAATAACGGAGTTAAAGGAACAAGGATATGCATTTGACACTTTGTCTAACAGAAGTAAAAAGTGTCATTTTTATGAATATTAAGAGTTGTAACAGTTCAGCCTTGTATTTTTTAAAGTTTATATTTATTTCATTTTCAGAAATCAAAGGCTATTCTACCATAAAAAGAGAATCAGTTAAATTATTTCTACATATTGATTTGCAAAAGGCTATGTGATAAGATTTAACCTGTATGTAGTAATTGCGGAGGAAAAATAGATGAAATATTTTGGAACAGATGGATTTCGTGGAGAAGCAAATGTAAATTTAAATGTT
Organism: Eubacterium sp. MSJ-13; assembly: GCF_018918235.1. Lineage (GTDB taxonomy): Bacteria > Bacillota > Clostridia > Lachnospirales > Lachnospiraceae > Butyribacter. Next base: position 39,090 of record NZ_JAHLQE010000098.1, on the reverse strand, counting down.
GTTCATGCTTATAAAGTTGGAAGATTTCTCGGATGGTATTATGGAAGAGAGCATAAAGCACGTATTATTATAGGAAAAGACACAAGAAGATCAAGTTACATGTTTGAAGATGCACTTTCTTCAGGACTTACAGCGAGTGGAGCAGATGTATATCTTCTGCATGTCACACCTACACCGAGTGTATCGTATGTAGTAAGAACAGAAGATTTTGACTGTGGTATCATGATATCGGCAAGTCATAATCCTTATTATGATAACGGTCTTAAAGTTATAAACGGAAGCGGTCACAAATTAGAGGCTGAAATCGAAGAAAAGATAGAAGCATATATAGACAGCCCTGAGGATACTATTCCTATGGCTACAAGGGAAAATATTGGCTGTACTGTAGATTATGCTATAGGCAGACACAGATACATAGGCTACCTTATGTCACTTGCCACTAGATCATTTAAAAATATCAGAGTAGGTCTTGATTGTGCAAATGGTTCGTCTTATTCTGTTGCGAAAGGTGTATTTGATGCACTTGGAGCGAAGACATATGCTATAGGCATGGAGCCGAATGGAATAAATATAAATGATGGCTGTGGTTCAACGCATATTGAAAATCTACAGAAGTTTGTGAAAGAGAATGACCTTGATGTAGGCTTTGCATATGATGGAGATGCTGACAGATGTCTTGCGGTAGATGATAAGGGAGAGGTTATTGACGGAGATGCGATACTTTATCTCTGCGGATGTTATCTAAAAGATAAAGGAGAATTAAATAACAATACTGTAGTCACTACGGTTATGTCAAATCTTGGTCTTTACAAGGCTCTTGAAAGGGCTGGTATAGCATATGAGCAGACAGCGGTCGGAGACAAATATGTAAATGCAAATATGATGGAAAACGGTCACTCACTCGGAGGTGAACAGTCAGGTCATATCATATTCAGCAAATATGCTGTTACTGGTGATGGTGTGCTCACATCACTTATGCTTATGGAAGTTATGCTTGAGAAAAAGGCAAAACTTTCCGAATTAAGAAAAGACTTAAAAGTATATCCACAGCTTCTTAAAAATGTACGTGTGGCAGATAAACCTGCCGCAAGAGAAGATAAGGATGTACAGGCAGCAGTTGACAAGGTTTCAAAAGAACTTGGCGATGAGGGAAGAATACTTCTCAGAGAGAGCGGAACGGAGCCTGTTATAAGAGTTATGGTAGAAGCTAAGACAGATGAACTTTGTGAAAAATATGTTGATGAGGTAGTTAAGGTATTATATGACAAAGGTCATGGAATTGATTAGTATATCAGTTGTTTGTCACACTGCATATATGAAAAGCAGTCAGATATCTGATAAATATGTAATTTGTCGTTAAAAATATCTTGCTTTTATTATGGTATTCATGATATATTATACAAATGGTGATTTACGGGAGATTTCCCGGCAATGTTAAGGAGGAAATATTAAAATGAGTGTACAGGTAGAAAAGTTAGAAAAGAATATGGCGAAACTTACAATTGAAGTTTCAAGCGAAGAGTTTGAAAAAGCAATTGATAAGGCATACAAGAAAAATAAAAATAAAATCTCTATTCCAGGCTTCCGTAAGGGAAAAGCTACTCGTGGCATGATCGAGAAGATGTATGGCAAGGGAGTATTTTATGAGGATGCAGCCAATGAGGTTATTCCTGATGCTTATGCTGATGCAGCTAAAGAAAGTGAACTTGAGATCGTTGCTCAGCCTGAGATCGATGTTACACAGATCGAAAGCGGAAAACCATTTATATTTACAGCAACAGTTGCACTTAAGCCAGAAGTTACACTTGGCGAATATAAGGGAATTGAAGTAGAGAAAAAAGAAGCTGAAGTTACAGATGAAGAAGTTGATGCAGAAATCAACAAAGTAAGAGAGTCAAATGCAAGAATGTTAGATATCGATGACAGAGCTACTCAGAATGGCGATACAGTAGTGATTGACTTTGACGGATATGTAGATGGAAAACAGTTTGAAGGTGGAAAAGCTGATGATTATACATTAGTACTCGGCTCACATTCATTTATTGACAACTTCGAGGAGCAGCTCGAGGGAAAGAACATCGGTGAGGATGTTACAGTCAATGTTACATTCCCAGAGAACTATCAGGCAGAAGAACTTCAGGGAAAACCTGCTGAGTTCAAAGTAAAGATTAAAGAAATCAAAGTTAAAGAGCTTCCTGAACTTGATGATGATTTTGCACAGGATGTTTCAAACTTTGACACAATGGCAGAGTATAAGGAAGACTTAAAGAAGAAACTTACTGAGAATAAAGAAGAAGCTCTCAAGAGAGAGAGAGAAGAATTTGTTATCGGAAAGATTATCGAGAATGCACAGATGGATATTCCAGAGCAGATGGTAGATGCACAGACACGCCAGATGACACAGGAATTTGCACAGAGACTTTCTTCACAGGGACTTTCAATCGACCAGTATATGCAGTTTACAGGTCTTACACCACAGAAGATGCTTGAAGAGCTTAAGCCACAGGCACTTAAGCGTATACAGAGCCGTCTTGTGCTTGAGGCAGTAGTAGCTGCTGAGAATATTGAGACATCAGAAGATGAGCTTAATAAAGAAATTGAAAACATGGCTTCAATGTATCAGATGGAAGTTGATAAATTAAAAGAAGTTATTGGCGAAGAAGAGAAAAAGCAGATCAGTCTTGACCTTGCAGTACAGAAAGCAGTTGAGATGGTTACATCTGCAGCAGTTGAGAAATAATTTTTAGCTTACGTCAGCCGATTTTAAGACAGATTATCTAGTGTGATACAGCACACTGTGTCATATACTCTTATATACAGAACTGGTAAATCATATGTGAGAGTGTATGACAATCATCTGACTGAACGGTTGGCGTTTTGCACTATATAAAGGGGGAACAAAGAATGAGTTACAGCATACCTTATGTTATTGAAAAAACAAGCGGAGGAGAACGCTCATACGATATCTACTCAAGATTATTGCAGGAGAGAATCATTTTTCTTTCAAATGAAGTAAATGATGACATTGCAAGTCTTGTTGTATCACAGCTTCTTTTCCTCGAATCACAGGATTCAACAAAGGATATACATCTTTATATAAACAGTCCCGGAGGTTCAGTGAGTGCCGGATTTGCTATTTATGATACGATGAATTATGTAAAGTGTGATGTTTCAACTATATGTATGGGACTTGCAGCAAGTATGGGGGCTTTCCTTCTCGCAGGAGGAGCAAAGGGAAAGAGGTTTGCACTTCCGAATGCTGAGATTATGATACATCAGCCATCGGGCGGAGCGAAAGGACAGGAAACAGAGATAAGGATCGTAGCAGAGCAGATTCTTAAGACAAGAGAGAGATTAAACCAGATACTTGCAGAAAATACAGGAAAGCCTCTTGATGTTATTGCCGCAGATACAGAGAGAGATAATTATATGACTGCATTAGAGGCTAAGGAATATGGTCTTATTGATGAGATAGTAACAAATAGAAAATAAAATTAATGTTCAGGGGAGGTCGAAATGGCAAACAAAAAAGATGACGCAAAATTAAAGTGTTCTTTTTGCGGAAAAACTCAGCAGCAGGTTCGTAAACTTATAGCAGGGCCAAATGTGTATATATGTGACCAGTGTATAGAACTATGCTCAGAGATTCTTGATGAAGAGCTTGGAATGGAGAACGAAGAATATTTCGACGATAGTGATATTAATTTACTTAAACCAAAGGAAATTAAAAGTTTTCTTGATCAATATGTCGTAGGACAGGATGATGCTAAAAAAGTATTGTCGGTTGCGGTGTATAATCACTATAAAAGAGTGCTTTCAGAAAAAAACATGGATGTTGAGTTACAGAAAAGTAACATTATGATGGTAGGACCTACAGGTTCAGGAAAAACATTTCTGGCTCAGACACTTGCAAAGATACTTAATGTTCCATTTGCTATTGCAGACGCGACAGCACTTACAGAGGCAGGTTATGTTGGTGAGGATGTCGAGAACATACTTCTCAAGATAATCCAGGCAGCAGATTATGACCTTGAGCGTGCAGAGCATGGAATTATTTATATAGATGAGATAGATAAGATTACCAGAAAAGGTGAGAATGTTTCTATTACAAGAGATGTATCAGGAGAGGGTGTTCAGCAGGCACTTTTAAAGATTCTTGAGGGAACTGTTGCAAGCGTTCCGCCACAGGGTGGAAGAAAACATCCACATCAGGAGTTTTATCAGCTTGATACAACAAATATATTGTTCATATGCGGTGGTGCATTTGATGGTCTTGAAAAGATAATAGGAACAAGAATAGGACAGAAGTCTATCGGATTTAATGCAGAGATAGCAAATGAAAAAGATGATAATATCGGAGATCTTTTCAGACAGGTTCTTCCAGAGGATTTTGTTAAATTTGGAATCATTCCTGAACTTATCGGACGTCTTCCGATAAATGTGGCACTTGATCTTCTTGAGGAAGAGGCTCTTGAAAAGATTCTTGTTGAGCCTAAGAATGCTATTACAAAACAGTATAAGAAGCTGCTTGAGCTTGATGGTGTAAGACTCAGCTTTGAGGATGAAGCTATCAAGGCTGTTGCTAAACTTTCGTTTGAAAGAAAGACAGGAGCGAGGGGACTTCGTGCTATCATGGAGGATGTTATGACAGATGTAATGTATGAGATACCATCGGAAGATGATGTAAAGGAATGTGTCATAACAAAAGAAGCTGTTTTGGATGGAGAATCACCAAAGCTTATAATGGATGATGATGAGATAAAAATGATTTCTTCAAAGCAGGATGGGCAGAGTGCATGATATAATTCATATTATAAAATTAAAATCAGAGGGATTACTTGTTAATCCCTCTTTTTTACTATATAATACTGTATGAGTGTGTTCATGATATGTATTAAAGGTCAGAGTACATTTAGCGAAACTTGAAGTCTGGAGGAATTAAAGTGGAACAAAATATAGATAATAATGAAAATTATTCAAATGACAATGTCGGGAATATAGAAAGTTATACAGGTGTGCCGGTCGTTACTTTGAGGGATGTAGTAGTATTTCCTGAAACAACAGTATATTTTGAAGTTGGCAGGGATGCGACTGTAAAGGCTGTAAATGAAGCGATGCATGAAAAACAGTATGTTTTTGCCGTTGCCCAAAAGGATCCTAAGGTAGAACATCCCAAAAAAGATGATTTGTTTGAGGTGGGAACACTTGCACAGGTCAAACAGCTTGTAAGCATGCCGGGAAATATTGTAAGAGTGATAATAGCCGGGCAGAAGAGGATGAGGCTTGAAAATCTTGAGTTTGATGATGGATATTACAAAGCTGATCTTGAAGAACTCGCAGAGACAAGACAGGTAAGTTATGATATTGAGACGATAGCACTTATAAGAGGCTTGAAAGATCTGTTTTCGGTCTATGTGAATGAGCGTGGAAAGGTAAATCAGAATGTTGTTCAGGAGATTATGGACTGTACTGATCTGAACAGTCTTATAAATCAGATCGCTACAAGCATACCGGTTAATTATCAGTTTAAACAAAAGATTCTTAACGAGCAGGATATATACCAGAGACATGAAGATATTTCTGTGATATTGAGCAGGGAGATAGGCATACTGCGTATTCAGGATGATGTTGCGAGAAGAGTTAAATCGCAGGTAGAGAAAAATCAGAAAGAGTATTATCTTCATGAACAGATAAAGGCTATTCATAAGGAACTTGGGGATGACGATTCAGAGACGGACGCAGACAGATACAGTGAGCAGCTTGAAAAGCTCAAGGCTCCAAAAAAAGTTAAAAAGAAAATAGCTGAGGAAATAAAAAGGTTTAAACTGACAAATTCAAATTCATCAGAAAATGCAGTTATCAGAGGTTATATAGAGACTCTTCTGTCGATTCCATGGAAGAAGGCAAGTGATGATAATACCGATATAGGAAATGCCGAGAATGTTTTAAATGAAGACCATTATGGATTAAAAGATGTAAAAGAAAAGGTTATCGAGTGTCTTGCTGTCAAAGCGATAAAAAAGGACGGATACAGTCCTATCATATGTCTTGTCGGACCGCCTGGAACCGGAAAGACATCTATTGCAAAGTCTATCGCAAGAGCCATGAACAGAAAATACATAAGGATCTGTCTTGGAGGTGTCAGGGATGAAGCTGAGATAAGGGGACACAGGAGAACTTATGTCGGAGCTATGCCGGGACGCATCATTGCTGGAATAAGAAATGCAAAAGTAAAAAATCCGCTTATCCTATTTGATGAGATAGACAAGATGGGAGCTGACTATAAAGGAGATCCATCGTCAGCACTTCTTGAGGTTTTAGACCCTGAACAGAACAAGAATTTTTCAGATCATTATGTAGAACTTCCGGTAGATCTGTCACAGGCAATGTTCATATGTACTGCCAATTCGCTTGATACGATTCCGAGACCGCTTCTTGACCGTATGGAGATAATACATCTGTCAGGCTATACGGAGAATGAAAAATTTCATATAGCCAAAAAATATCTTGTTCAAAAACAGATAAATGCCAACGGATTGACAAAAGAACAGTTTAATATATCTGACAAAGCCATTTATACGGTTATACAAAATTACACAAGAGAGGCAGGCGTGCGAGGGCTTGAGAGACAGATAGGAACTTTGTGTAGAAAAGCAGCAGTCGAGATAGCAAAAGATCCTATGGCTAAAGTCAGGATTTCAAACAGGAATATTAAAAAGTTCCTTGGAAATTATAAATATATGCTTGATGCTGTCTCAGACAGACCACAGGTCGGTATAGTAAGAGGTCTTGCATGGACTTCTGTCGGCGGCGATACTCTGGAGATAGAAGTGAATGTTATGAAAGGAAAAGGGGCATTGCAGCTTACAGGAAAACTTGGTGATGTCATGCAGGAATCTGCAAGAATAGCATTATCATATGTCAGGTCACAGCTTACTGATATCGTTGCACCTGATTTCTTTGAAAAGCATGATATACATCTTCATGTTCCGGAGGGGGCGGTTCCAAAGGACGGACCTTCTGCTGGAATCACTATGGCTACAGCAATGTATTCGGCCTGTACCAATAAAAAAGTCAGAGCTGATGTGGCGATGACAGGAGAGATCACACTGCGTGGAAGAGTTTTACCGATAGGCGGGCTTAAAGAAAAGATACTTGCGGCAAAAGCTGTCGGTGTTAAACTTGTACTCGTGCCTGAAAAAAACAGAAAAGATGTAGAGGAATTTGACAGCGAGGTTACAGAGAATATTGATATCAGATTTGTAACAGAAGCACCTGAAGTATGGAAACTTGTATTAGAGGAATAGGAGCAATATGAAGATAAAAAGTGTTAATTTGGAAACCGTATGTGGCATAACAAGTGTGCTGCCTCAAAATGATAAGGTTGAAATAGCATTTGCCGGGAGGTCAAATGTGGGAAAAAGTTCTCTTATAAATGCGTTGATGAACAGAAAGGCGTATGCGAGGACATCCTCACAGCCGGGAAAGACACAGACGATAAATTTTTATAATATAAATGATGCGTTATATTTTGTTGATCTGCCCGGATATGGCTTTGCCAAAGTATCAAAAGATACCGTTGCAAAGTGGGGAAAGATGATAGACAATTATCTTGAAAATTCAAAGGTTCTGCGTCTTGTATTTCTTTTAGTAGACATAAGGCATAAGCCAAACAGCAATGATATACAGATGTATGACTGGTGTATAGAGTATGGTTTTAATCCTGTTATCATCGCAACTAAAGAGGATAAAGTAAAAAGATCTCAGAAGGCAAAACTTATCAAGGATATCAAGCAGACATTAAATGTTGTTGAGGGGACACCGGTGATTCCTTTTTCTGCACTGAACAAAAACGGGAGAGATGAGATAATGGAGTATATTGATCTTGTGTACGAGGGTTTTAATGCGGAAAGGGAATAGATAATTATAATAAAATAATGACAAAAGTCAGGTCAGGAGGTAAAGTTTTGAGTAACAGAAGATATGGTAAGATACTGTTGGGTATGTTTTTAATTGGATTTATGGTTTGTTTTATGTGTAAGGATGCATCAGCATTTGGAAATCTGTTAAAAAGCGAAGATACAAATGTATTTGCGGGAACTGTCATAAATCTCAGGGATTTTGTTGACGATACATACATGCTTGACAACTATGGTGAGGATTACAGCAAGGATAATGACGAACAGTTACTTTCATATCAGTTTAATATAGCTAACAGGAACAGTGATTGTGCAGAACTTGATAGTGATGGAAATCTTACGACAAAAAAGCCGGGAACGGTTATCGTTGATATTAAGTTTTCTTATAAAAATGTCTTTTCTATAGTTCCATTTACAGTCAATATAATGGAGCCTGAAAAGTTAAATGTAAGTTATGGAAAGTCATCAGATATAGAGGCGGCATCAATTTATGATACAAATGATTATACTTTTTCAGCGGATAAGGATAGTGTTACAGTAAGCGATAGCGGAAAGGTCACTGTTCAGGGATTTAAGGATTCAAAAATATATGCCAAAGGGAAAAAGGGCGAAAAGATAGAGGTTGCAAATGTTTCAGTAAATATGCCTAAATATACAGATGATGTAGTTGTAAGAGCTGTGGGAACAGAGCCTTATACACCTCAGATAAATGATTATACGAGTTTATCTGATGATGAGCCTATAAAATGGTCTTCCCAGAATGAAGATGTAATGAAGGTTACAGACGGAAAACTCGAAGCAACAGGAATAGGAAATACTAATGTTAAGGCGACTATCACTGCCAAAAACGGTGATGTGGAAAATATAGAAGTGCCTGTAACAGTTACAGATCCTGTTATTCCTGACAGTAAGATGGTAATTGCTGTTGGTGGTAAAAAGGCAATGAAATTGCAGGGAATCTGCGAGAGCAGTGCAGTAGCACTCACAAAATCTACAACTAATAAAGTTTCTCTTACTGATGATGGAAAATTGTATGCATCTGCGAAGGGAAAAGACAGCATAACTGTTTCTGTTGATGGCAAAGAATTAGATTGTGATGTTACAATAACAAATCCTTCTTTAAAGACAACTAATATAGTCACATATAAAGGTGGAAAAAGAAAACTTGCAGTTACAGGAACTGTTGAGGACAGTGTTGTAAGTTTTCAGTCAAAAAATGCATCTGCTGCAGCGATAACAGAGGATGGAACAATAAATGCAAAAAGTGTAGGACATGCTAAAGTAGTTGCAAATGTAGACGGAAAAAAGATTACGGCAAATGTTGAGATTGCATCTAAAAATGCATATAATGCAGCTCAAAAGGAAATTGCAATATCAAAGACAAAAACGAGATACAGCCAGGCAAGAAGAATGTCGGGAAGCAATTATGACTGCAGTTCTATAGTGTGGAGAACTTATAGAAGATATGGTGTGAATTTTGGTGTTAACTCATCTTGGGCACCTACGGCAGCGAGCATGGGATACTGGTGTCAGAAAAATAATAAAGTTATCTATAAAACAGGAGTGTCATCGTCAAAACTGCTGCCAGGAGATATAATATTCTATTCATATCAGAAAAATGGAAGATATAAGAACATAAGTCATGTTGAAATGTATGTTGGAAACGGAAAGAGTGTTTCAGCAAGCAGTGCACACAACAGAGTTATCCATTATGCATATAAAAACAGATCTGTAGTAATGATTGCAAGACCGACAAAATAGTGGTACATTATATTAGTAAATAAAAAAAGTGGAGGCTAAGTATAATGAAAATAGTCGTTTTAGCAGGTGGTATCAGCACTGAGAGGGATGTTTCACTGATTTCGGGAGCAGGTATCTTAAAGGCTTTAAGAGAGAGAGGTCATCAGGCAATACTTCTTGATGTGTTTCTCGGATATAAAAAAAGAGGCGATGATGTAAGTAACATTTTTGATAAGTCAGATGAGATGGATGACCATGTTAATGATATACAGGCAGTCGATCCGGATATCGAAGCGGTTAAGAAAATGAGGGACGGTGACGAGAAGGGACTGTTTGGACCTAATGTCATTGGGATATGCCGTCAGGCTGACATTGTATATATGGGACTTCATGGTGCTGATGGTGAGAACGGAAAGGTTCAGGCTGCATTTGATATTCTCGGAATAAGATATACGGGTTCTGATTATCTTGGAAGTGCACTTGCTATGGATAAGGGAATGGCAAAGAAAATATTTTTGCAGAGCGGTATCCCTACACCAAACGGTTTCAGCATGAAAAAAGCCCATGTCACAAAACTTCCTGATGAGATAGGCTATCCTTGTATTGTAAAGCCGTGCTGCGGAGGTTCAAGTGTAGGCATGAGCATTGCCAAAAATGAGGATGAATATAATAAGGCATTGGAACTTGCATTTAAGTACGAAGATGAGGTAGTGGTCGAGGAATACATAAAGGGAAGAGAGTTTTCTGTTGGTGTTATCGGTGGAAAGAGTCTCCCTATCATTGAGATAATTCCAAAGTCAGGTGTCTATGACTATGAGACAAAATACCAGCCGGGAATGGCAGAGGATGTTTGCCCTGCCCCACTATCAGACGAGATAACTGATAAAATGCAGACCTATGCAATTGATGTGTACAGGGAACTTAAACTCGGCTCTTATGCTAGAATAGATTTCCTTCTCGATGCGGATGACAATATGTATTGTCTTGAGGCAAACACACTTCCGGGAATGACAGCCACAAGTCTTCTGCCACAGGAAGCAAAAGTTCTTGGAGTCGAGTACGGAGTTTTGTGTGAGCAGGTTATCGCACAGGCACTTGCTGCATATAATGGTAAGACAGAAGAACTTCCGGCATCTGGCACAAACAGTCATTATGGAAAAGATGACTTGAAGGCACTGTAACAGTTCGGCCTTTTATTTCAGAAATGAAAGGTTATTCTACCATAAAAAGAGAATTTAGCGTACAATGAACAAGCTCATTGTATTGTCGATTATCTTTTTATGGCTGAACTGTTACTAAAATTGAGATAGAGTGAAGTAAACTGCCGGTAGAGTATTCTGCCGGCAGAAAAATTTTAGAAGGGAATTTTAGTCATAATGAAGAATCTTACATTAAAGAAAATAGCTGAAATCTGTAATGGAAAACTTTATGCAGATGAAAGCATAGAGAATATGGAAATCTCATCTATCACGACAGACAGCAGAAAAATTGAAAAAGACTGTATGTTTGTTGCGATAAAAGGCGAGAGAGTTGATGGTAATAAATTTATAAACGGGGCATATGAGGACGGTGCCATTGTTTGTCTTTCTGAGGATGAGCCTGATAAAAATGGTATAGATATTTCAGAAAATAAGGGGTATATAGTAGTAAAGTCATGCTTTCAGTCATTGAAAGATATAGCTGAGTATTACCGTGAGGTGATGAATACAAAGATAGTGGGCATTACAGGAAGTGTTGGAAAGACTTCCACGAAAGAGATGCTTGCGGCGGTTATGTCTGAGAAGTTTAATACATTAAAGACGCAGGGCAATTTTAACAACGAAGTCGGTGTGCCGCTTACATTGTTCAGGCTCAGGGAAGAACATGAGCTTGCCATTGTTGAGATGGGCATAAGTGACTTTGGCGAGATGTCAAGGCTTGGAAAAATCGTTAAGCCTGATATGTGCGTTATCACAAACATTGGTCAGTGCCATCTTGAAAATTTAGGTGACAGGGACGGAGTGCTTAAAGCAAAGACGGAGATATTTGATTATCTCAAAGAGGGTGGAAAGGCTTTTCTTAACGGTGATGATGATAAACTTGCCACTGTTAAAGAGGTAAACGGTTTAAAGCCTGTTTTCTTTGGATTTGACAAAAAGAATAATATATATGCGGAAGATGTAGAGTCAAAAGGACTTGCGGGAACTGTGTTTACGGCAGTCACACCGAAAGGAAAGATGAGACTTCGTGTAAATGTTCCTGGACACCACATGGTATCAAATGCCCTTGCAGCAGTTGCCATAGGTCTTGAACTGGGGCTTGATGAAAAGCAGATAGCGGCAGGAGTAGCAGCATTTAAGCCTGTATCAGGTCACAGCAGTATCGTGGAGACAGACAGATTTACGATAATGGATGACTGTTATAATGCAAATCCTGTTTCAACAAAAGCCGGTCTTGATGTGCTTGCAGAGGCAGAGGAGCGAAAAGTTGCGATACTAGGTGATATGTTTGAACTTGGAAGTGACGAGAGAAAGCTTCATTATGAGGTTGGTGAGTATGCTGTCAGCAAAGGCATCGACTGTATCGTGTGTGCAGGGGAACTTGCAAAAGAATATTATGACGGTGCAAAGGCAGCAGGAAAAACAGAGGGATTATATTATTTTGCCACAAGGGATGAAGCTATAGATAAATTAAAGGACATAGTAAAAGAAAATGATGCGATACTTGTAAAAGCATCGCACGGAATGAAATTTGAAAAGATAGTTGAAGTTTTAAAACAGATGTGATAGAATAGTTTGCGTTAAAGCTGTTATGCTTAACATAAATATATGAATATATTATTAAAGTTTAAAGGCTGTGAATGTGTAAAGTAGTCATATATCATTCATTCAGAGAGAAGATGTCCCCGGCTGAAAGCATCTTTATGTTACGTTTTATGATGAATTTCCCACAGGAGCTTCACTGTTGAATTTTATTATTATTGTTACATCTGGTAATATTTTAGTAGATAGTGACGGGTTTAGCGACCGTTATCCGCAAATTGAGAGTTTATGTATATATTTTTATCGTTTGTTCATGCACAGGCATGAGAATGATAATATATCACATGAAAATCAGGGTGGTACCGCGGTACTTAAAACGAGTAAGAGCCGTCCCTGACTGTAGTGCAGTCCGGGAGGTATCTTTATATATAATTATATATAATATAAGACTTTCCGTATTGTTTTGCGGAAAGTCTTTTTGTTTTTCCTGCTGCTAGCCGCATTGCAGATGCAGGCAGTAACATTAAAAGGACTCCGTAAGGCTCGCACATTTATGTGTTTATATGAAAATAAAGAGAGGAAAAAAGAGATGAAAGACAAGCTTAAAAAAATTCTTGATGAAGCAATGGCACAGATTGATTCATCAGACCGTCTTGACAGACTTAATGAGATTAAAGTATCGTTTTTAGGAAAAAAAGGAGAACTTACATCAGTATTAAAGGCGATGAAAGATGTTGCTCCTGAGGACAGACCAAAGGTAGGCCAGCTTGTAAATGAAGCAAGAAAGACTATCGAAGAAAGATTAGATGAAAAAAGAGAGATATTTGAAAAGGCTGTTTTAGAGGAAAAACTCAAGAGTGAGACAATAGATGTAACACTTCCGGGCAAAAAACTTGCAATGGGACACAGCCATCCAAATACGATAACACTTGAAGAAGTTGAAGATATATTTGTTGGAATGGGTTATGAAGTTGTTGAAGGACCAGAGGTTGAGTATGATTACTATAACTTTGAGGCTCTCAATATACCTGACAATCACCCTGCAAAAGATGAGCAGGACACATTCTATATCACAAAGGATATACTTCTTCGTTCACAGACATCTTCAGTACAGGTACACGAGATGGAAAAAGGAAAACTTCCTATAAGAATGATAGCACCGGGCAGAGTTTTCCGTTCAGATGAGGTAGATGCCACACATTCTCCTACATTCCATCAGATTGAGGGACTTGTTATCGACAAGAACATTACATTTGCAGACCTTAAAGGAACACTCCAGGAGTTTGCAAAGAGACTTTTCGGAGAGGACACAAAGGTTAAATTCCGTCCTCATCATTTCCAGTTCACGGAGCCTAGTGCCGAGATGGATGTTACCTGCTTTAAATGCGGTGGAAAAGGATGCCGTTTCTGTAAGGGTTCAGGCTGGGTAGAAATCCTTGGCTGTGGTATGGTTCATCCTCATGTACTTGAGATGAGCGGAATCGACCCAGAGGAATACACAGGCTTTGCGTTCGGTGTAGGTCTTGAGAGAATCACATTGTTCAAGTATGAGATTGATGATATGAGACTCTTATATGAAAACGACACACGTTTCCTTAAGCAGTTTTAAAATATGATTTATTTTCAGGCTGATAATATATCAGAAGCGTTTTTTTGCAAATATTTATTAAAATGCCAATGATATATGATGCTGAAAAGATAATGTTTTGTAAGAATAAATCTAATAAGAATATATTGATGGTTTTGTGATTTTTTATATTTGAAACACAAAATGTAAAACGAAAAAAGAAAGCAGGTATAGAGATATGGATACATCTTTTTCATGGATAAAAGCATATGTTCCTGACCTTGACTGTACGGCTCAGGAATATACGGATGCAATGACTTTATCAGGTACAAAAGTTGAGGGATTTACTGAATTTGACAAAAACCTTGATAAGATTGTTGTAGGTAAGATAAATAAAATTGAGAAACACCCTGATGCAGATAAACTTGTTATCTGTCAGGTACAGGTTGACGAGGACGGAAAGGAAGTACAGATAGTAACAGGTGCTTCAAATGTTAAGGAGGGACAGAAGGTTCCAGTTGTTCTCGATGGCGGTCATGTTGCAAGCTCACATAAAGACGGAGAGTCAGAAAACGGATTTAAGATTAAAAAAGGAAAACTCCGCGGTGTTGAATCGTTCGGTATGATGTGCTCCATCGAGGAACTCGGTTCAACAACCGATATGTACCCTGATGCTGCAAAAGACGGAATTTATATATTGAGCGATAACCCTGAGTACAAGGATGCAAAGATAGGTTCAGATGTAGTAGAACTTTTGGGACTTCACGATGTAAGATTTGAGTATGAGATAACATCAAACAGAGTTGACTGCTTCGGAATGATAGGCATCGCAAGGGAAGTTGCTGCAACATTCGGCAAGGAACTTGTCGTACCTGAGGTTAAGGAGACAGGAAACAATGAGGATGTAAACGATTATATTTCAGTTGAAGTAAAAACTCCAGAACTCTGCCCTAGATATACGGCAAGAGTTGTAAAAAACATCAAACTTGCACCATCTCCTGAATGGATGCAGAGAAGACTTGCGTCAGTAGGAATCCGTCCTATAAACAATATCGTAGATATAACAAACTATGTTATGGAAGAATATGCACAGCCTATGCATGCATATGACCTTGATAAGATTGAGGACAGAAAGATAATCGTAAGAAAAGCTGATAAGGGCGAGAAATTTGTTACTCTTGACGGGCAGGAGAGAGAGCTTGACGACACTATGCTCATGATATGTGACGGCAAGAAGCCTGTAGGAATCGCAGGTATCATGGGTGGAGAAAACTCTATGATAACTGATGATGTTACGACAATGCTTTTTGAGGCTGCAACATTTGATGGCACAAACATTCGTCTTTCAGGAAAGAAACTCGGTATGCGTACTGATGCACAGGCAAAATTTGAAAAGGGACTTGACCCGAACAATGCGATCGATGCAATGAACAGAGCATGCCAGCTTGTCGAGGAACTTGGTGCAGGCGAGGTCGTAGGCGGAGCAATAGATTACTATCCGGTAAAGAAAGAGCCTATAGTAATCCCTTACGATGCGGATAAGATAAATGCACTTCTTGGAACAGATATAGATGAAGTCACAATGGTAAAATACTTTGAAAAACTTGACCTTGCAGTAGATACTGCTAAGAAAGAAGTTATCGTTCCGACATGGAGACAGGATCTTGAGAGACTTGCCGACCTTGCAGAGGAAGTAGCAAGATTTTACGGATATGATAAGATTCCTATGACACTTCCAGAAAGCTCTGCAACAGCAGGCGGATTGTCAGAAAAACTCAAACATGAGAAAGCTGCAAGAATCGTGGTAGAGGGATATGGATTTAATGAGGGAATGACATTCTCATTTGAGAGCCCTAAGGTATATGACAAGTTAAATCTTACTGAGGATGATGTCCTTAGAAAGAGCATAAAGATAACAAATCCTTTAGGTGAGGATTACAGTGTGATGAGAACATCTGCACTTGGCGGTATGCTCACATCACTCTCAACAAACTATAACAGAAGAAATAAGAATGTAAGACTTTATGAGCTTGCAAATGTTTATCTTCCAAAACAGCTTCCGCTTACTGAGCTTCCTGACGAGCGTATGCAGCTTACACTCGGAATGTACGGTGATGGAGATTTCTTCACGATGAAAGGTGTTATCGAGACACTTATGACAAAACTCGGCCTTAAGAAAAAGGCAGAGTATGATCCTGAGGCAGGAAAAGCATTTCTTCATCCGGGACGCCAGGCAAAAGTTATGTATGACGGTGTGCAGGTAGCTTATTTAGGTGAGGTTCACCCTGTAGTACAGAAAAACTTTGCAATCGGTGAGAGAACATATATCGCTGTAGTTGATATGAAAGCTATCATGGATATGGCTGATTTTGAAGTAAAATACGAGGGTGTTCCAAAGTTCCCTGCAATGACAAGAGATATAAGTCTCAGCATGAAGAAAGAAGTTCTTGCCGGAGATGTAGAGAAAGTCATCAGCAAGAAAGGCGGAAAACTTGTCGAGTCATATGAACTTTTCGATGTGTATGAGGGTTCACAGCTTGTCAAGGGATTTAAGTCACTTGCATACAAGATTGTATTCAGAGCAAAAGACCACACGCTCAAAGATGATGAGGTAAATGCTGCAATGGATAAGATAATCAAGGCGCTTGCTGAGATGGATGTAGAACTTCGCCAGTAAGACAGCTATATGGTGATAAAGACCATATGTGACATAAGATAAATTCGTGATAAACAGGCAGTATCGTTTGTAAAACGGCATTGCCTGTTTATTATGTAATAAAAATTTAATTATTTTAATATAGTAAAAATGATGAATTTAATATATCATATAAAATGTTGCAGTACAGATATGCATGTTTTTCATAATGTAGTTTGTGTATGATACCTTAAAAGCTGAGGGGAGTTAAAGACATGCAGGAATGAGGATAGATATGAAAAAGAAACATAAATTTATTATAAGAACTGTTTCGTGGATATTATTTATAATATACCTTGTGATGATGGTTTATTTTTTATTTTTTAGCGAGATGCTTGGAAGGACGCCGAGTGACACATATCACTATAATCTTAAACCATTTACTGAAATACAGAGATATCTTGTATATTATAGAAAACTTGGCAGTTTTTATGTTCTTTTAAATCTTATGGGAAATGTTATATGTTTTATGCCACTGGGGTTTGTTCTGCCAGTCTTATCTTATAAAAATAGAAATATATTTAAAGTTACATTTATATGTTTTTTGTGTTCGGTGGCCGTTGAGATTACACAGCTTGTGTCAAAACTTGGTTCATGTGATGTTGATGATGTGATCTTAAATACATCAGGTGGCATTTTAGGATATTTGTGCTTTTCTATATGTATGATTATACTCAGGCATAAAACATCAGACAAAAAAATAAAGATAAAGAAAAAACATATCATAAGATGACACAGAAAAGAGGAATATTATGTTTAATAAGAATAAAAAAAAGAGAAAAAGAGATGGTGAGCTGAGACTTACAGATAAAAAACATCCTATATCAGGTATATGGTCAGTGGTGATAGGTGTGTTTGCACTTTCAATGTTTATAGCAACATGCATTATGTCGGGTGGCAATGGCGGAAATGGTGGAATGATAGTAGGTGTTGTAGGTATACTTTGCTTTATCATAAGTATTACCGGCTTTATCCTTTCATGGATGAGTCTTAGAAAAGAAAATATCAGATATTTTTTTCCAACGATAGGTGCTGTTGTAAACGGATTGCAGATAGTAGGATATATGGTTGTGTATATATGTGGATCATACATGTAAAATAAAAATATAAATAATTTTTCAGGAGAAAGTAAGTATAATTTGTGCAAAAATAATATAAAAAATCATGTTTTTTGTATTATACATAAAAGTTATAATCAGATTTATCAAAAAGAAAATTATGTAGAAATGAGGAAACTTATTATATGGCAATGAATTTTTCGGAAGAGGAAAAAAAGAAGATGCTTGCAGATGATTCTGAAATTTATCAGAAAAGAGAAGATGGTCTTGATGCGAACAACGGACAATTAAAAAAGTTAAAAGGTCATGAAAAGAGGGCATATTTCAGGCAGTATTATATGGGGACTGTTGCAGTTGTTGTCGTTATCGCTATACTTGCAGTACTGTTCTTTAAGAATGCATTTGAGAAAAAGCCTCAGTGTGCACTTTATATAGCTATAGAAGATGATGTTCTTGACGAAGATAAGGTGGATGATTTTCAGAAAGCAGTAGAAAAGTATCTTAACATTGACGGTGAAAAAGAATATGTAAAGATAGACAATGGAACAGATTCAAAACAGGTGCAGACATATATTTATTCCGGTATTGTTGATGTAGTCATAGCATCAGAGGACACATATAAGAATTGGTCACAGGAAGGCTGCATGACAGAACCTGATACCTCTGATAATGTGTCATTCTATAAAGAATACGATAAAAATAAACAGTTTTTCTCAGAATATATATCTGGAGAAGATGTAAGAGAAAGTACTGAAACAGCTAATAAGGCGAAGTCAGCAGATGGAAAAACCTATAATTTTGGTCTTTATTTAAGTGACAGCCAGAAGTATAAAAAAACGCTTGGCGGTCTTTTGGAAAAACCAGTCATAGGTATAACAGCCACATCAAAGCACACTGAGGAAGCGGCAGAGTTTGTCAAATGGATGATGGAAGAAAAATAAATTAAATGTAAAAAATGGTTGACAGATATTTAAATATGTATATAATAATAGTCATGACAAAGGTGTCACGAAGAAATATTCGTGGCACCTTTTTTTTGCACTAGTGGAAAAATAAAATCTAATGTAAAAAAGGAGGCAAATTATATGTCAAATGAAATTTTAGATTATATTAACAGTAATCTGTGGGGTGTCTGGTATCTCATAGGTGCCGCATTGGTTTTTTGGATGCAGGCAGGCTTCGCAATGGTTGAAGCAGGATTTACAAGAGCTAAAAACTCTGGAAATATTATTATGAAAAATCTTATGGATTTTTGTATAGGAACAGTAATGTTCATCGCAATAGGTTATTCATTATTACTTGGAAATGATGTCGGTGGATTTTTCGGGGCACCGGGATTTGATATATTTAAGAAGTATGCTGATTTTGATTTTTCAGGTTTCGTATTTAATTTGGTATTTTGTGCGACAACAGCCACTATTGTTTCAGGTGCGATGGCAGAGAGAACTAAGTTTATATCATATTGTGTATATTCAGCAGTTATCTCAGCAGTAATTTATCCGATCGAGGCACATTGGACATGGGGAGGCGGTTTCCTTGCACAGATGGGATTTCATGATTTTGCCGGTTCAAACTGTATTCATATGGTTGGTGGTATCTGTGCACTTATCGGAGCAGCAATGCTTGGACCTCGTATCGGAAAGTTCAGCAAGAGAACAGGTAAACCACACGCTATCCCAGGCCACAATCTTACAATAGGTGCACTTGGTGTATTTATCCTCTGGTTAGGATGGTATGGATTTAACGGTGCGGCAGCAACTTCACTTGAGGATTTAGGTTCTATCTTCCTCACAACAACAATAGCCCCTGCTGTAGCAACAGTAGTATGTATGATATTTACATGGATAAAATATGGCAAGCCTGATGTTTCAATGTGTCTTAATGCATCGCTTGCAGGTCTTGTAGCAATCACAGCATCATGTGATGTTACCGACTGCGTAGGTTCATTTATTATCGGAGCAGTGGCAGGTGTGCTCGTAGTATTTGGTGTATGGCTTCTTGATTATAAACTTAAGATAGATGATCCTGTAGGAGCAGTAGCAGTACATATGATGAATGGTATATGGGGAACATTTGCGGTAGGTCTTTTTGCTACAAAATCAGCACCGGGATTTCAGATCGCACTTGACGGCGGAGCAATAAAAGCCGAGGGACTTTTTTATGGCGGAGGATTTACACAGCTTGGACTTCAGATTATCGGTATGGCAGCGACAATAGCATGGACAGTTGTTACTATCACAATTACATTCCTTGCTATTAAACATACTCTAGGACTCAGAGTATCAGCAGAAGAGGAACTTCAGGGACTCGATTCAGTTGAGCATGGTCTTTCATCAGCATATGCAGACTTCATGCCGGCAGGAAACATGTTCTATTCAGCAGGTACATCAATTGAGACACTTAAAGGAAATATTCCTATGGATAAAGCAGTTGAAGTTACAAATGTATCGACAGCATCAGCACCAAAGCCTGCTGCATATAAGGAAAATAAAATTGAAAAGGATACAGATTCAGCTAAGCTTACAAAAGTTTCGATCATTTGTAAACAGAGTAGGTTTGAAGACCTTAAAGAGTCTCTTAATAACATAGGTGTAAACGGACTTACAGTAACACAGGTGCTTGGCTGTGGAACACAGAAAGGTATGACGACAAAATATCGTGGTGCAGAGCTTGATGTGGTTCTTCTTCCTAAAATGAAAGTTGAAGTCGTAGTAAGTGCCGTACCTGTAGAAAAGGTTATTGAGACAGCGAAAAAAGCACTTTATACAGGAAATATCGGTGACGGAAAGATATTTGTATACGATGTTGAGAATGTGGTAAAAGTTCGTACAGGTGACAGTGGTTTTGATGCATTACAGAGTGATGATGAATTATAAATATAAATTTTGATATGATTGATTGCTTTTGTTGAAATGTTGAATCTTCGATATTTTGAAAATATATTGTAGAATATTAAGGGGACTTTCTTTTGGAAGTCTCCTTAATTATGCAAAAGTTTCCAGTATTGTCATAAAAAACAAAAGTGGGTAAAAGCCGCAGTATTAAATGAATTGTAACAATCGTAACAAAAAAGTAATGGCACTAAGTATTGACATTGTTTCAATTTAAAACTATAATTCGTAAAGTGGAATAGGGAAAAGATATAATGATTTATGGAGGATATCATGAAAAGCAGTAATAAACAAAAGAATAATATTATAGAAAATAATGGTGCATCAGGTCTTGGAAAAAAGATTGCTGCGATTGCTGTTGGAGTTGTTGTAGTTTTGATCATTGCAGTTGTAATTGGAATAAGAGTCTATTACAAAGGTCATTGGTACTCAAATACTAAGATAGGCGATAAAGATGTGTCGGGGATGACACTTTCGGAAGCAACGGATACGATTAAGAAAGTCTATAGTTCATATAAACTTGACATCAAGGGAAGAAATGATGGAAGTCTTATTATAAACGGTGATGATATTGACTATAATGTTGATGTTGAGACGGCTGTTAAAAAGGCATATGAAGATCAACATTCAAAGTTTTCATTTTCTAAATTGTTCAAGAACAATGATACAAAGATAGAACCAAAGGTTTCTTTTGATGAGAGTAAGTTAGATTCCATTTTAAAATCTGCGTCAATAGTAAAAGGTGACAGTGATTATAAGATAGTAGCCCCTGTTGATGCAAAAGCAGAATATTCAAAAAAGAAAAACTGTTATCAGGTAGTAAAAGAAAATGTTGGTAATACACTTGATAAAGACAAATTCTCAGAAGAAGTAAAGAAAGCACTTGACAATGGAGAAACATCCATGGATATAAGTGATGGTGAAAAGTACCCTGATATATATGTAAAGCCGGCTATTACTTCAGATGACAAGGAAGTAAAGAAAGAAGTTAATGTATGTAATGCTACAGCACTCAGATGGGTGACATGGACTATACATAAGGGAGTGCAGGAAAGTGCGACACCTGAGGATATCAGTAAATGGATTACATACAGTGATGGAAAAGTCATTCTTGACAATCAGGCAATGAGAGATTGGATGGAAAAACTCTGTCTTAAATATAAAACATTGGGTGGAACAAGAAAGTTCAAGAGCCATACAGGAAAAATGCTTACACTTTCTGGTGGAGACTATGGATGGCAGCTTGATTATGAAAAAATGTGTGCACAGTTAAAAGACGGTGTAAATAAAAAGATAAATAAGAAGCTTCAAAATGCTTACATTAAAAATCAGGATGAGGCAAGTAAAAAAGCAGTTACTATCACACAGAAGCCAGAGTGGTTAGGAACAGCATACCGATATGACCCTAAAAATAAAATGAACGATTGGAACAAAAACAGTTATATAGAAGCAGATTTAGGATCACAGATGGTATATGTGTTCAAAAATGGAAAGATTATCTACTCATGTGCAACTATATCAGGAAAGCCGGTACCGGGAAGAAAAACAACAACAGGAATGTTCTTTATAAAAGACCATGCAAGACACAGAGTACTCAGAGGAGACAACTATGCGACACCAGTAGCAAACTGGGTACGAATCACATGGACAGGAACGGGATTCCATCAGGCAGAATGGCAGCCATGGGGAAGCTGGAGTCCTAGCCTTTACAAAGTCAGAGGCTCACATGGATGCTTAAACTTAAGCCCTTCAAGCGCAGCAAGAATCTATGAGCTTACAAGCTACAAACAGATGGTATTCATGCACTACTAAAAACATAAAAATTAAATAAAAAACATAAAAAGATGCAGATTGAAACTTGAAATCAGGCAAAAATCTGCATCTTTTAAATTATCAAAAACAATATAAAATTAAATATAAACATTTAACATAATCAAGCAGCAGAGTGTGTTCCAAATATCCGCCTGCCCATAATATCAAAAATATCCCCCAAAAGCACAATTGAAGGTACAGTTAATATAATAATTGCCGAACAATAAAAAAGCGACTTTTTCAACGTACAGCCAAAAACAGAATCTTATTTTGCAGCGAAGGGCGTTAGAAAAGCGTCAGTACTTAGTGAGCGTATTATGCTCACTTATGTACTGCTACGCTTTTCTCCGAGGCGCAAGCCGTCCCTGAGTGTAAAATAAGATTCTGTTTTTAGCGTCCGTCATAAACCAAACCTAAACTACCCAAACAACTTAACTCCATCAGCCTCACCATAGACAGCGAAACCGTCAAACTCATTCTGTTCAAGTTTATTTA
The DNA here is from genome assembly GCF_018918235.1 of Eubacterium sp. MSJ-13. Classification (GTDB taxonomy): domain Bacteria; phylum Bacillota; class Clostridia; order Lachnospirales; family Lachnospiraceae; genus Butyribacter. The sequence continues at coordinate 16,172 of NZ_JAHLQE010000098.1, read as the reverse complement.
AGAACTTACCGAGCTTCTTAGGTCTTGCGATGAGTGAAACCATATATTCATCTCTTAATTTCTCAGCATATGCAAGAGCATCGGCGTAAGTTTCTTTGTCATAGAATACTGCAATACGTTTTTTGCGGTCAGGTATAGCATAATTCTGTTCCATAAGTATTCCGAAGATTCTTTCAAAACCAATAGAAAATCCTACGGCAGGAATATCTTCATTTAAGAATTTACCGATGAGGTTATCATATCGTCCACCTCCTGCAACGGCACCACTGTAACCCTCGGCTGCAACTTCAAAGATAGTTCCTGTATAATAACCCTGGCCTCTTACAAGGGAAGGAGTAAATTCAACAGGAATCGTTCCATTTGAAGCTTTGTTCACCGTATCAATGATATATTTAAGATCATTTACATATTCTGCATCACATACATCCGCAATTGAATCAAGAGTTAAACTGCCGCCTTCAAAAAGGTTTATGAATTTATCAATGGCAGTTTTATCAAATTCATTTTCACAGAGTTCAGCCTTTACACCGTCAATTCCTATCTTGTCAAGTTTGTCAAAGATTATGGCAAGTTTTTCATTGTCGGCATCATCAAAGCCTGCATATGAGAAAATGCTCTTTAGTATACGGCGGTCGTTTATCTTTACAGTGTAATTCTTTAATCCTACTCTGTTCAGTGCTTTGGTCGTAGTTAGGATAAGCTCTATCTCAGCATCTCTTGAATCATTTCCGATAATATCTATATCACACTGCATAAATTCACGCAGACGGCCTTTCTGAGGTCTCTCGGCTCTATATACTCTGTCCATCTGAATAACCTTAAAAGGTGTCATAAGTTCGTTTCTGTTGTTTGAAAAATATCTTGAAAGAGGAAGTGTGAGGTCGTATCTAAGTCCCATGTCAGAAAGTTCTTTTTCTGTGACATCACTTTTTTCGAGTGCTGACGAGAGTTTTTTTCCTCTTTTAAGAACCCTGAATATAAGGTTTAAGTTTTCGCCGCCCTCACTTTTATCAAGATTTACGGCATCCTCGATAATAGGTGTGGTAATGCGGACAAAACCTGCATCTCTGTATGTTTCAGCAATTACATTCTGAAGATAATCTCTTATTTCAACTTCTTTTGGAAGATAATCTCTTGTTCCCTTGACTGGTGTAGATTTCATATCAATAATCATCCTTTCTGAAAATAATAATCTGGTAATTTTTACACAACAATAACCTTTAATACTTTATCATATCTTGCCTTTAAGGGCAAGAATGGGATAGAGGTGGGCTGAACTGTTACTGATTAATTAAAAATCTTTTTTGACTTATTGGCGTGAATAGTGTAAAATTGAAAGATGAAAAAAGCCGAGATATCGGTGAGTTAAACTATATGGAGGAATGACATGGATAATAAGTTAAAAGTTGGTATCCTTGGTGGTACTGGAATGGTAGGACAGAGATTTATCTCATTATTAGAAAATCACCCTTGGTTTGAGGTTGTAGCTATCGCTGCAAGCCCAAGAAGTGCAGGAAAAACTTATGAGGAAGCAATCGGGGGCCGTTGGAAGATGACTACACCAATGCCTGAAGCCGTTAAGAAGATAGTGGTACAGGATGTCAGCGATGTTAAAAATGTTGCTTCAAAAGTTGATTTTGTGTTTAGTGCCGTTGATATGACAAAAGACGAGATCAAAAAGATTGAAGAAGAATATGCAAAGACAGAAACTCCAGTTGTTTCCAACAATAGTGCACATAGATGGACACCTGATGTACCTATGGTAGTGCCTGAACTCAATCCTGAGCATCTTGAAGTTATAGCAGACCAGAAGAAGCGTCTTGGAACAACAAGAGGATTTATAGTAGTTAAACCAAACTGTTCAATACAGAGTTATACTCCTGCACTTCATGCACTCAAAAAGGCAGGTTATGAACCAAAAACAGTTGTTGCTACAACATATCAGGCTATTTCAGGAGCAGGAAAGACATTTAAGGACTGGCCTGAGATGGAACATAATATTATTCCATTTATTGGTGGTGAGGAAGAAAAGAGTGAGCAGGAACCACTCCGCATCTGGGGACATGTTGAGAATGGCCAGATAGTAAAAGCAGAGGGACCTGTTATCACAACACAGTGTATCCGTGTACCTGTACAGGATGGTCATACAGCAGCAGTATTTATGACATTTGAAGAGGGAAAGAAACCTTCTAAAGAAGAGATCATCAAGGTGTGGAGAGAGTTTAGCGGAATGCCACAGGAACTTGGACTTCCAAATGCTCCAAAGCATTTTATCCAGTATCTTGAAGAGGATAACCGTCCTCAGGTTTCACTTGATGTAAATTATGAAAATGGATTTGGAATATCACTTGGACGTCTTCGTGAGGATACGGTATTTGATTATAAATTTGTTGGATTATCACACAATACTGTTCGTGGTGCAGCAGGTGGAGCTGTACTTATTGCAGAACTTCTTAAAGCCAAGGGATATATTGCAGCAAAATAGTTTATATCGCCCATATATTTTACAGGCGGATTCAGTTATGTTCAAAAACTAATAAAAGTAACATGAATGGAGGTGCCATATGAATAAATATCGAATTTTGGTAAAAGGAATTGTTAAGAAAAATAATAAATATCTTACAGTTGAAAAGTGGTATGATGACAATATCGTAGAGCCATATCAGTGGGAATTTATTGATGGTGAAGCAGAATTTGGAGAATCACCTGACAAGGCAGTAGTCAGAACTATTCAGGAGCAGACAGGTCTTATTACGGAAGTAGACAAGGTTCTTTATACATGGACATTTATGATCGGTTCAGAGTGTAACTTAGGTTTGGCATATCTTTGCCTTACAGAGCAGGACGAAGATGATGTTATGCTGTCTGAGGATCTGCACGATGCTAAGTGGATAGAAGCTATGGATTTTGAAAATTATATTCATAATAAGCGAATGCTTGAAGATCTTGAAAAGGCGGAACTTTATTAAATAAAAGAGTGCATCTGTCAATGAATTTGGCGGGTGCTCTCTCTGTATATAGGGAAAGGCATAAAACGGTTTATGGAAAAGATTCTTATTAAAAATGGCAGAATGATCGATCCTGCAAATTATATTGATGGAAAGAAAAATATTCTTATAGAGGATGGGAAAATTAAAAAAGTTGCTGATTTTATTATGGCAGATGAAGATATGAAAGTGATAGATGCAGACGGCAAGGTGGTTATGCCTGGCTTTATAGATCTTCATGTTCATTTGAGAGAGCCGGGATTTGAATATAAGGAAACGATAGAGACAGGGTCTAAGGCAGCGGCTAGAGGTGGAGTCACATCCATATGCCCAATGCCGAACACAAAGCCTGTTATTGACAGTGCAGAAAGCGTAAAAGACCTTCTTAAGAGAGCAGAAAATATGCCGGTTCATATTCTACCAATAGGAGCATGCACTATAGGTCAGGAGGGAAGAGAACTCGCTGACATAGAGGGTATGAAAGAAGCCGGTATCGTAGCATTAAGTGAGGATGGCAAGTCCGTTATGGATTCGGCATTGTTCAGAAAAGCATTAAAGGAAGCAGCAAGACTTGATCTTCCGATGTTCTCACACTGCGAGGATAAGGCACTTGTCGAGGGCGGCGTTATGAACGCAGGGAAAAAGTCAGAGGAACTTGGTCTTCCGGGTATCACAAACTCTGTTGAGGATGTTATTGTTGCGAGAGATATCATTATGTCAAAAGAAGCGGGAAACAGGCTGCATCTTTGCCACTGTTCTACAGCGGACAGTGTTGTACTTGTCGAGATGGCTAAGAAGCAGGGACTACCTGTCAGTGCGGAGGTATGCCCGCATCACTTTACAATGTCCGATGATGAGATAACGGAGGATAATGGAAGATTTAAGATGAATCCACCGCTCAGGAGCAGAGCAGATGTTGATGCGTTAAAAGAAGGACTTAAAACGGGCATTATGGAAGTTATCTCCACAGATCATGCACCACATGGAAAAGAGGAGAAAGACCAGTCGATGTTAAAAGCTCCTTTTGGTATAGTTGGACTTGAGACTTCATTTGCTCTTGGCTATACAGAGCTTGTAGACAAAGGAGTGCTTACATTGTCACAGCTTGTGGAAAAGATGAGTGTAAATCCTGCAAAAGTTCTTGGCATAGATAAAGGCAATCTTGCAGAGGGCAAGGTGGCAGATATAGTTATAGCCGATATTACGGAGGAGTATGCTATAGACAGCAGTAAGTTCGTATCAAAAGGAAAGAATACGCCTTTTGACGGCAAAAAAGTCAAAGGCAGAGTCATAACGACCATTGTTGACGGAAAGATTGTATATCAGGAAGATAAATAAAATGGAGGAAGATAAATGATAAATAAATTAGTTTCAGAGATTAAGAAGAAAAATGCACCTATAGTCGTGGGACTTGATCCTATGCTTAACTATGTACCGAAACATGTACAGGAAAAAGCATTTGCAGAATATGGAGAGACACTTGAGGGAGCGGCCGAGGCTATATGGCAGTTCAATAAAGCTATAGTTGATGCAACATATGACCTTATACCTGCCGTAAAACCGCAGATTGCAATGTATGAGCAGTTTGGAATACCGGGACTTGTATCTTACAAAAAGACTATAGATTACTGTAAAGAAAAAGGACTTGTTGTAATAGGTGATATCAAGCGTGGTGACATTGGTTCAACATCGGCTGCATACGCTGTCGGCCATCTTGGAAAAGTTCAGGTCGGTTCAAAGTCTTATGCAGGATTTGACGAGGATTTTGCAACAGTGAATCCATATCTTGGAAGTGATGGAGTAAAGCCGTTTATCGATGTGTGCAAGGAAGAAAAGAAAGGTATCTTTGTTCTTGTAAAAACATCTAATCCGTCAAGTGGAGAGTTTCAGGATAAGGAAGTCGATGGAAGACCTCTTTATGAGCTTGTCGGCGAGATGGTTTCAAAATGGGGCGAGGATTGCATGGGTGATGATTACAGCTATGTTGGATGCGTTGTCGGAGCTACATATCCTGAGATGGGAAAAGTTCTCCGTAAACTTATGCCAAAGACATATATCCTTGTTCCGGGGTACGGTGCGCAGGGAGGTACAGCAAAAGACCTCAAACCTTACTTTAATGAGGATGGTCTTGGAGCTATAGTAAATTCTTCAAGAGGAATAATCGCAGCATACAAGCAGGATGCGTACAGCAGGTTTGGCGAGGAGAATTTCGCAGATGCATCAAGAGAAGCTGTCATCAACATGAAAAACGATATAAACAGCATATTATAAATGAAATGAGGTTATACGGTTTATGGCTGACAAGAAAAAAACTATGGCTGTGATAAGATCGCAGGAAAATATAACAAAAGACATATTCAGTATGTGGCTTGAATTTGAAACAGATGCTGATGTTGTGAGCAGGGCAGTTCCGGGACAGTTTATCTCAATGTACAGTGCTGACGGCAGCAGACTTTTACCAAGACCTATAAGCATATGTGAGATTGATAAAAATACAAACAGTCTTAGAGTTGTTTACAGGGTTGTCGGAAAAGGAACAGATGAGTTCTCAAAGATGGTCAAGGGAGATAGGATACCGGTTGTCGGACCTCTCGGAAACGGATTTACGCTTAAAGGGGGAAAGGCAGTACTTATCGGCGGCGGAATAGGAATACCGCCAATGCTTGAACTTGCAAAGTCGCTTGATTCTAAAGAAAATGTTTCGGTAGTACTTGGTTACAGAGACAATGACCTTTTCTTAAAAGATGAGTTTGAGCCATATGCAAATGTATATGTGTCAACTGAGGATGGAAGCGTTGGAACAAAAGGAAATGTCATAGATGCGATAAAGGAAAATGCACTTGAGGCAGATGTACTTTATTCATGCGGACCTATTCCTATGCTTCGCGGAGTAAAGGCATATGCAGGAGAAAAAGGCATCGAGGCACAGATTTCAATGGAAGAAAAGATGGCTTGTGGTATAGGAGCATGTCTTGGCTGTGTATGTAAATCAAAAGAGATTGATGAGCACAGCAAGGTTCATAACAAGAGAATATGTAAAGACGGACCTGTATTTAATGCAGAAGATATAGAAATTTAGTTGCGAAATGGAGGAAACTTATGAATCTTTCAGTAGATTTTGCAGGAGTTAAGATGAAAAATCCGGTGACAACGGCATCGGGTACTTTTGGTTCGGGCGAGGAGTTCAGTGAGTATGTTGACTTAAACAGACTTGGGGCTGTTACGACAAAAGGTGTTGCAAGTGTTCCGTGGCCGGGGAATGACACGCCGAGAGTATGCGAGACATACGGTGGAATGTTAAATGCGATAGGACTTCAAAATCCCGGAATAGATACATTTGTAAGCAGGGATATTCCTTTTCTTAAAAAATATGATACAAACATTATCGTAAATGTGTGTGGAAAGACACCAGAAGAATATATAGAGGTTGTAGACAGACTTGCAAATGAGGATGTTTCAATGCTTGAGATAAATATATCATGTCCTAATGTAAAGGCAGGCGGGATTGCTTTTGGACAGGATCCAAAACTCGTAGAGCAGATAACATCAAAGATAAAAGCTCATGCAAAACAGCCTGTCATAATGAAGTTAAGTCCTAATGTTACGGATATAACTGAGATGGCAAAGGCTGCAGAGGCAGGAGGAGCAGATGCAGTTTCACTTATAAACACACTTACGGGCATGAAGATAGATATAAACAGAAGAACCTTTGCTCTTGCCAATAAGACAGGTGGAATGTCGGGGCCAGCCGTAAAACCTGTTGCCGTGAGAATGGTGTATCAGGTGGCAAATGCCGTAAACATACCTGTTCTTGGAATGGGAGGAATAAGAACGGCAGAGGATGCATTAGAGTTTATCATGGCAGGAGCAACGATGGTCGCAGTCGGAACAGCAAACTTTAACAATCCAGCGGCAACAATCGATGTTATTGACGGAATAGCAGAGTTTATGGACAAAAATGGCGTTAAAGACATAAATGAGATTATCGGCTGTGTGAAATAATTAAAGACAAACTGTTTGTTTAAGGGAGCAGTTATGGCGAAATGACATGACGGGCAATAAAATTGACTGAATCAAAGACTAATGATACAGATGTTAAGATTGAGTTTTACAGGTAAAATATTTATAGAGAAGAGGTTTGATTATGGAAAGTTATAAGAAAGAATTTATAGAGTTTATGGTTGAGAGTGATGTTTTAAAATTCGGAGAGTTTACTCTTAAGAGTGGAAGAAAATCACCATTTTTCATGAATGCGGGAGCATATGTCACAGGTTCACAGCTTAAGAGACTTGGCGAGTATTATGCAAAAGCGATACACGAACATTATGGAGATGATTTCGATGTATTGTTTGGACCTGCATACAAGGGAATACCTCTTAGTGTTACAACAGCTATCGCATACAGTGAGTTATACGGAAAAGAGATAAGATACTGCTCAAACCGCAAGGAAGTAAAAGACCACGGAGATACGGGTATTTTACTCGGAAGCAAGATAAAAGACGGAGATAAGGTTGTAATCATCGAGGATGTTACTACATCAGGAAAGTCTATTGAGGAGACATTCCCTATAATTAAGGCTCAGGGAGATGTTGAGATAAAGGGACTTATGGTTTCTTTAAACAGAATGGAGAGAGGTCTTAGCACAAATGCAAGTGCCCTCGATGAGATTCAGTCAAAATACGGTTTTGGTGCAAATGCTATCGTAACGATGGAAGATGTTGTAGAGTGTCTTTATAATAAGGAGTGTAAAGGAAAAGTTCTTATCGATGACAAACTAAAAGCTGCAATAGATGAATATTATGAGCAGTATGGCGTAAAGTAAAAATAATATTATATAATAACTATAAAATCCGGATGTTTTGTATCTGCCGTACTTTGTGTAAAAAGATTTTATCATTAAATACACCGATTTTAATCGGTGTATTTAGGTTAATAATATGCTAAAAGGAGGTTCATATGGGAGAAAAGATATATAAGACAATGAAATCTGTAGGTTCTTTTAATCTTGTAATGGGAATACTGCTGATAATTTCAGGAATTACTACAGGAGTATTGTTTATAGCAAAAGGAGCAAGGCTTCTTAAAGATAAATCGGAGCTTATGTTTTGATGAAAGTTTATATATTTGGAGCGTATAAAGATTTTAGGTGTATGGCTGGAAAATGTCAGGCAACATGCTGCAGCGGCTGGAAGATAGTTGTGGACAAAGAAGCATATGAAAGATTTATAGAGCTTGAAGATGAAAGCCTGAGAGCTGACATACTATCAAATATCGTAGAAAAAGATGACGTGTATTCATTTAAAAATATGGCAAATGGTGACTGTGCCATGCTTGATAAGGATGGGTTGTGCCGTATACAGAGAAACTCTGATGAAAAGACGTTATGTAATACCTGCCGTAAATATCCGAGATTATCTTTTAAAGATTCGGATACAATGTTATTATCAATGGCGGCATCATGTCCCGTAGTAATAAATTATCTTTGCATACAAAGATATGATGACATCTGGTATCAGATGACGGATGATAAAAAAATGTATCCTGTAATGCTTGATGACATAACCGGGTTGTCAGATGAAATTTATAAATTTGAGCAGTTGTTTATAAAGATTCAAGACAAATGTTTTGAAAAGGGTGACAGGTTATGTGAATTGTTTTATGATTTTGCAGATATAGCTGTGGATATGATAATAAAATGCAATGATTGTGTATATCTTGACGGAAGCTTTGATATCTATGAAGAGCAGATGGACGGGCATTTTTTTGAAGAAAAATATGATAGGTTTATTAAGTTATATGGAAAAAATCTTTTTAGATTTGAAAAAAATTACATCTTATATAGGATATTGACTGCTAAATATGAGAGAAGTGAACAAAATACAAGTGAAAGGTCATATCAGATAGCAGGAGAGATTATTATGAACAGAGTTATCATGCTTAGTCTTACTCAGAATGAGGATTTTATGGACAGTATTGTGCAGTCTGTACATTGGGTTTATAAGGCGGCTGTACATGGAAAGATAAGCAGTAGCATTATGCACAAAAAAGTAGCCGAAATTTTGTCACAATGACGAAAATAAAAATAATATATCTTGGAAAACGAGAAAAGTGTCGCTTTATCAGTGACATTTTTTTTGCTTTGTAGAAAAATTGCATAAAAAATTGTGAATAACGGAGAAAGATTGAAAAGTGTCGAAAACATGTCAAAAAGTTCTTTACATGTCAAGAAAAACTCTTTATTATTACAAATACGGGGGATGCAACTGTTAAAATTGGGAAAGAAAAAATTGGTGGGTAGAAATAAGATGATTGGAGAAGAGGAGAGGAATGAAGATCGCTTTTTGGAGCAACGGTGGAAATAATATGTGTGTTACATCAAATATGGCATGCATAACATCAATGATTTCTTTAAAAAATTCGGGAATGACGAGGGAAATATTACTTGAGAATCATTTTAACAGCAGGAAAGGTCTGGAAGCAGTACTTGTACAGCAGGAAAGACTCGATTTTTTAAGAGAAACGGGAGGGTATTATGTAAAATATGGATTGGAGTACATATTAAAGAGGATATTTACGGGAGAGACGCATGATGAGATAGTTAAAAATTCAACAATAAATCTATTATTATCTAATATGTTTTTATTACCTTCAGGAATGGTTTTTAATAAGGAGGTATTCAATTATGATTTCAGTCTTGTTCACAATGAATTATTTAAGATGTTGGAGAGGATTGGAGATTATGTGTTTATTGATACAGAGTCAAATCAGAATTTGAGCACAAAACAGATTTTATATGATGCGGATATTGTTGTGGTAAATCTATCTCAGGACCCTAAAAATATATATGATTTTTTTGAAAATTATACATCCCTTAAAGAAAAAGCAATGTATATTATAGGGAGATACCAGCCAGAAAAAAGATGGACCCGTAAAAGGATATGTTATGAATATAATATTCCGATGAACAAGATTGGTGTGATACCATATAATGTGGAGTTTAATGATGCATTGGAACATGGCAAAATGCAGCATTTTTTAAATTATAATTACACAGGAAGAGTAAGATTAGAAAATGATTATTTTATGAGACAGTGCAGGAAAAGTACAGATATGGTACTAAATATGATAAGTGAGGTGAAAAAGAAGAGGGAAAAAGCAGAGCGACAATTATATTTAGACGGTTTATGTAGAAAAAGCATGAATGAATTTGGAGTATTAACTGAGTATGCTAAAGAAAAAATAAATTCGTATAAATAACCCCTGAAATATGTTATAATATTCGTGGAGACAAAGGCTTTAAGAATAGTCGTAAAATTACTTCCTTTGTCTCGACGGATAAAAACTTAAATAGCAATAATAATATATATAATCTGTTGTAAGAGGAGGATTGCGATGGAAAATGGGGGGAATTTAAATCTTTTAGATAATTTAAAAAAAAGACAAAGTGAACTTGAGTGGGTAAATCATCCTATGATAGGATGTGACGATTCATTTAGGTATTTGTATGCTTTTGGTCTTGGAGTAATGGCACTTGGTAATATGAAAGCAATGATGGAACTTCAGGATTATTTTGACACAGTGCTTGATAAGTTGTGTATATCACGCAAGAACAGGGAGCAGATAATAACTGATATAAATAATTATTTTGATTTCAGGATTACTGAATGTACTGAAAAATTAAAAGAAAAGGAAGTGCAGTATTGCTTTACATTTGACCTGTATAAAATATACCAATTATCATTGTGGTCTCAGGATTATTGTGAAAAAATACTTGACTATTATCAGCAGATATTCAGATTTTCTGATATAGAGAGGGAGTTTTTTGAGGGATTTAGTGAGTGTGCATCAAGAAAAGATACTAAAAAAGCAATTGAAATATATAATATATTTAGAAAAAAAGGATATGATATAAGATATTCAATTCTTACATATTTTTTCCCGGATTTTATATTGGAAGAGGAGTATGGCGATATTGTTGTAAAAGCAGGAAAAACATTTGTTATAGATAAGCCTACTACAGTAAATGGAGATATAAAAGTTGAGCGTGGAGGTTCACTTTTAATGAATGGTGGAATCTTAAAAATACATGGCGGCATAATATCTGATGGAGGCAGAATAAGGCTGTATAGTACCAGGATAAGAGTGATTGAGAATAATTATGAATATTTTATGCATATTGATAATGCAGCGATAGTTCAGATTTCTGATTCGTTTATTGACTGTGGAAAATTTACGGGATTTATGAAGCAGACATCCGGCAGGCTTATAATAACAGATACTATTATAAATAATGTTGCCAAAAACAGGGCATTGTCATTTTATGGAAGGTCGGCAGTTATATCAAGAAGCCGCTTTGTAAATTGTAAAAATGGAGCATTGGCATTGTACAAAAGATCCAGAGTCGAAATAAAAAATTGTGAGTTTACAAATTGTGAAGCTGAATATGGAGCAGCATTATATTCAGAATCTATTGGAAATGTAAAATGTGAAAATTGTGTTTTTGATGAGTGTAAGGCAAGATATCTTGGGGCAGCCGTATATTTTAAATATCAAAAATTTGGACAGTTTATGAAAAACTGCAGTTGTAAACAATGCATACCAGAAGAAAACCAGATATTTAATGTATATGATGACGACTTTGAGATACAGCGTATTGAGAAAAGGGGGAGTGTGTGATGGTAGTAGACATATTGACTAAATTTAATTGCAGACGAAAGATATTTCTCACACCCGAGCACCCTTTTTGCTCATATGGCACTGAATTTAAGGTTATGTATACATCAGCGGTGATAATGCAGGCTAAACTTAATAAGAATATAAAACCGCTCAGCAATTTTGAACTAGAACGTCTTATGAAGTATGGTCTTAAAATGAATTCGGGTGATATAGCATGGGCACTTAGAAATATAAATGAATATGAGAGTGTATTTGCATATATTTTAGAAAATTTAAGATCAGGTGAAGAAAAGATAATCTTTCTTATGGATCTGGTAAATGTTGCAATGGCTGACAATATGATATCATCAGAGGAGAATGAATTTGCTGTTAAGTTTGCAAAAAAGCTTGGAGTATCAGAGCAGATTTATGAAATAATAAAAAGATTTATCATATGTGCTTTTAGTGAGGAAGACAAAGAATGTTTTGAGCTTGCACAGATAATTAAAAATCTTTATCCCAAAATAGAACTTATTGACCTGAAATATTTTGCTTTACAGATTTATGAGTCTGTTGAGTGCACGCAGAGAGCCATAAATGAAAAAAGAGAGTTAAGGATAACTGACAGATGTCAGATATATGATGATATTATCTTAACTAGAGGAACAAAACTCATTTTCGACCATGCACTTGTGAGGGTATATGGAAATATACTGCTTGATGGTGGAACGCTTGAAATGATAAACAGTAAGATAATAAGAAAAAGTGACAGCCACAGGGCATGTATAAATATTAAGGATGATTACAGCAGAGCATTTGTAGAACATTGTGAAGTGGACTGCAGGAATTATGGAATGTTTATCAGGGCCGAGGCAGGAGAAATCTGTGTTAATGGATCAAATATCTATAATACAACAAGAGGTGCTGCAATAAGATTTTGGGGAAAGAAGCTTGACCTAACAAAATGTGAGTTTAGCAGGTGCTATTCTCCAGAGGATGGAGGAGCGGTTATGGCTAGTGGCGGACAAGGAAGAATAAGCGAGTGCCGTTTTTCTGATTGTGAGGCCAGACGTGGAGGAGCCGTATTCGCTGCTGAAACTGTCAGGTTAGATAAGTGTCATTTCACTAATTGTAATGTTGCTGAATATGGAGCCGCAGTATTTTATTCAGGAATAGCATCAGCCGATGATTCTGAATTTGAATATGTGGCATGTCATCCTACTGGAGCAGAGTTTGTTCAGGTTATTTCAAAGCGTGGTGAGATGAAGATCTCGGAAGATATGTTGATAGATAAATCTACAATAATAGATTGCCCGGTTTATGTGGAGACAACAGGGAAGCTTAATATTTTAACAGCATCGCTTTATCTTAATTATCCCATAAGATGTGCGGGAAGTATAAGTATGAAACATTCGAGAGTTATATGTAATCATCTGCAGGATTCGGATATGCTTTATCTTGAAAATGCTAAAAAATGTGAAATTTTTAATTGTGAATTTGATGGGGCACTTAAGACGGGCGCAATAAATGTTAAGGGGACAAAAATAGTTTTAAAAAATTCTCTGTTTAGAAATACTTCTGGTGGAAGAGCGGTGTTTAATGCATACCGTCCATCCATAACTGAATGTATATTTAATTTTTGTCAGGGTGGAGCAGTGTATACTCAGGGGGGTGAAATACAAAAATGTGTATTTGTAAATTGTCGTGCAAAGACTGGTGCTGGAATTCAGATGTATGGAAGAAGTGGCGCTGTAGAACATTGCAATTTCAAACGATGTATAGCTGACACCGGTGGAGGTGCTGTTGACAGACAGATTGGACAGCGCATAGATAAATGTTTGTTTGAAGATTGTAAACCAGAAAATATATCATAAAAAGAAGCACAGCCTATATGGCATGTGCTTCTTTATCGTTGTTGTTTAAATCGTCATTGTTTTCATCATTTTTTGGAAGAAGATGAAGTTTGACTTTGTCTATGTGATTTTTTGCTGCTTCAAGAACTGTATATTGGGCATAATCATCTGAAACGGTTTCGCCAGCATTGGGAAAATGGTCTAACAGGTTAATGATATGTCCGGCAATGGAATCGTAATCTTCTGATTCTATTTTGATACCAAGAGCTTCATCTATATCATCAAGTTTGGCTACACCAAGTATGATATAATCACCATCGTCAGTTTTTGTGATATCATCTTCTTCATTGGCGTCATATTCATCTCTGATCTCACCGACAATCTCTTCTATAAGGTCTTCTATAGTAAGGATTCCGGAAGTAGAACCATACTCATCAAGAACAATTGCCATAGGAATAGAATCTGATTTCATTTCAAAAAAAAGTTCTGATATTTTTTTATATTCATAAGTAAAATATGCCTCACGCATTACATCGGCAATCTTAAAATCTTTTTTATCCCCCTGATAGAAGAAGATATCTTTAAGATTTATGATACCAACTACGTTATCCCTGCTGTCATCATATACAGGCATACGTGTAAATTTTTCTTTTGAATAGCTCTCGATAAGTTCATCATATGTCAGATTCAGTTCGACAAATTCCACATCCATTTTTGGAACCATGACATCTTTTGCAAGCGAGTCACCAAAATCAACAACATTTGTTATCATTTGGCGTTCTTCACTCTCGATAACCCCCTCTTTATGGCTCACATCAACAATAGTCCTGAGTTCATTTTCTGTAATTGCAGGCTGTTTTGTAATATCGATATGAAAAATTTTTAAGAGAAGATTTGAAAACTTATCAAATATATATGAAAAAGGACCTAATACAACAGTGAGCGTATAAATCGGTTTGGCATAGATAAGTGACATCTTATCAGCGTTCATTGTAGCTATGGATTTAGGTACTATTTCACCGAATATAATAACAAGTATTGTAAGTATAGCTGTAGCAGCACCGGTAATCAGACTTGTCGCATCGGAAAAACCGGATTTCTTTGCCAGATTTATTGCAAATGTAGTGGCAAGAGAAGATGCTGAAAGATTGACAATATTGTTTCCTATTAAAATGGAACTAAGCATTTTTGTCTGTTTGCTGATAAGTTTTAAAACTAATGCAGCTTTTTTGTTACCTTCATCTGCCATAGATTTTAGACGCATTTTGTTTACTGTTGTAAGACATGTTTCTGCTGAGGAAAAAAAGGCAGATAACAACAACAGTATAAGTAATATCAATAGTTTCGAGGCGTCACTTGAATCCAAAAAAATCAACTCCAATCAATAAATTTATTTAATATGTATAAACACACAATATTTTACCTATAGATTATGCTGTTGTCAAGTAAAATACAACTTTGAATAATGGTGGATATGACAATGATTGTTTGTCGTTGGGTTACTAAATATGAAAATAGAATTGTATAGTAATGGGAAGCTGATATTATATATGGAAAAAATTGTGAAACTTTAATAAAAACTTAAGAAAAATTGTCAGAAAACTATTGCAAAAATCACATAATTGTTGTACAATGTAATCACAAATTAAGACAGCGATGTCAATCGTGTATATGTCACAGTGAGGAGGATGATATGCGAAAGAAATCCCATATTTCATTGGCGTGGTACTTGATGAACAATGAAGGTATGGAGTCAGTTAAACATCATAAAGGATCATTCTATATTGGAAGTATATTACCGGATTGTATTCCTTCATTTTTTGTAAGGAAACATACTATTGAGGATTCCTTTGATGTACTTGAGAAAGAAATCAGTAAACTTGTATCACATTTTGACCCGATTAGAGGTCTTGATAGCTATTTTTGCAGACATTTAGGAGTGATTACACATTATGTTGCTGATTACTTTACCTTTCCACACAATCAGAATTTCCCCGGAAATTTAAAAGATCATTGTATCTATGAAGAGGAGTTAAAGAAAGAACTTCGTAAATATGTAAGACAGCCGGATATAGAAAGAGGCAGATTGAGTGAAACGGTTCATTCACCTGAAGCAATTCTTAGTTTTGTTCAAAGGATGCATCAGATTTACATGCGTATGCAAAGTGGAGTGAAACGTGATTGTGAATATATTATAGAACTTTGTCATACAGTTGTTGATGCGTTACTTATGTTATTTGAGGAACTTACAAAGCAATTGCACTTATCTTTAGTATCACTTTAGAGTTTGGATTATGGAAGACGGCAAGTTTTATGAGGGCGGAGCCGTACGACGATAGATTGAAGAAGTATCTGCTGCGAGAAAAAAGAAGCGGCAGGTACTTTTTCTTTGTTATAATTTCTGAATATAGTGGAAATATCAGCGAAAAGTTGTCTGCTAAATATAAATATTTTTGAACTAAAGCCTTTAAAAATAGGGCTTTGAGGGGATAATTAAAATTTTTTTTGAAAAAAATTAAAAAAAATTGAAAAAAGGGGTTGCATTTTGGAAAAAGATGTTATATACTAAGCAAGTGCTCAGCAAGAGAGACAAAAACAAAACAACAGTTTAACAGATGATGGGCTATCGCCAAACGGTAAGGCACTGGACTCTGACTCCAGCATTTCAAGGTTCGAA
>NZ_JAHLQE010000066.1 GCF_018918235.1 Eubacterium sp. MSJ-13 | reverse complement strand
TTCATTTTCCTTCATCTGCACCGTCTCCTTTCATGTCTTCTTAAAAACATATGAAAAATTTAATCTCCTTTAAGAAAAACATATTTAAATTTTTCATATATTTTTAATATTCCTTCTTAATCTTTCCTACCTGAAATTTAGTCAAAGTGTTAAAATAAGAGAATCCGGTACAGCACCTCAACATCAGCCAATCAAGTAATGCTGTACCTTCAAAAATGCTATCCGGATTCTCTGTTATTTTGCTTAAATTTCCTAAACTTTTTTCATATTATAGTCATACTCTTATTAGTATGCACGCTCCTTAAGAACCTTGTCATCAACAACTGTCATTGTGATGTCCTTGTCCTCATCAGTCTTGAATGAAGTAACTGTATCATCACATGCGAAACATGCTTCATCAACATATATCTCCTGGCTGTCAGGTGTTCCTCCGTCTTTGAGTTTCTTTATGATATCCTCAACATATGGTGCTGCAAGAGGATTACACTCAAAGTCTGCATTTATAGCTCCGTCCTTAACATCTGTAAGTCCTGCATTTGTAGCATCAAATGAGATAATGATAATGTCACCGTCCTTACCATAAGTCTTACCTGCTGCCTTTAATGCATCAATAGCTCCAAATGCTTCGTTATCATTCTGACATACAACTACATCGATATCTTTGTATGATTTAAGATATGACTCCATGATCTTCTGACCACCATCCTGAGTAAAGTCACCGTCCTGCTCATCAAGAAGATTCCAGCCGTTTGACTTAACATACTGATTGAAACCTTTTGTACGTCCGATCTGAGCAGATGAACCATTTGTACCTGCGATAGTTACGATATTGACTTTCTTTGTGATCTTCTTAGCATTGAGATATTCTTTAAGCCATGCACCTGCTGCCTGACCTTCTGCTGTAAAGTCTGAACCAACCCATGCTGTGTAAAGACTCTTGTCAGCTTCAATCGTACGGTCGATAACAAGTACAGGAATTCCAGCATCTTTTGCCTCTTTTAATACTGTATCCCAACCTGTAGTAACAATAGGGTCAATGATTATGTAATCAACCTCCTGCTCGATAAAGTTTCTTACTGCCTCAAGCTGGTCTGCCGACTTGTTGTCACAGTCAACAAATTTAAGATCGTAACCGTTCTCCTCAGAAAATGTTGTACGGCAAGACTCTGTACTTGCTGTACGCCAATCTGACTCATGTCCAACCTGTGCAAATCCGATTGAAATCTTTTCATCTCCTCCTGAGTTTGAGCTGTCACTTGAACTTGAAGCTGTATCATTACTTCCGGAACTTGAATCTGATGAGCCTCCACACGCTGTAAGTGAAAATACCATAGCGGCTGTAAGTGTTGCTGCTAAAAATTTCTTCATCCTCATAATTATTCCTCCTTTATTGATCATGCTTAAATCAATTTGTTTTATAAGTCATATATTAGTCATTACAAATGTATTTGTCAACAATTTTTGACTTTCTTTTTTATTTTTTGTGCATTTTTTCAAATACATTTTTTCAGCAACACTATTTTTTAAATACATTTTAGGCTTCTTGCATATATATCTTTATAGAATTTTGTGCATTTTTTATTTTATCTTTTAATCTTTAAATTATTTATTCCTTTTTTACAAATAATCTATTAGGTATTTATTATATTTATTGATTTCTTTTCATTTATACTATATGCATTTTTCCCAAACTTCCTTTAATGTTTTTTAATTTTTCTATATGTTTTTATGTTATCCATAATTACGCTTTTATTTTTTGTTATTTATTTGTACCTTTATATCCTAATATACAATACAAATAAATTGCAAACCCGGCAAATTTGTAGTATAATATATTTAATAAAAACCACTTAAATAGAAAGGGATACTTATGCCAGCCAAATATTTAACAATAGCAAACAAACTTCAGGAAGAAATTTTCCAGGGATTATACAACGATACAGGATTTCTTCCAACTGAATTAGAAATAGCTTCCAAAAATAGCGTTAGCAGACAGACCGCCAGAAATGCACTTGCGGTACTAGTTGCAAATGGAATGATAGAACGCCGTCAGGGAAGTGGCTCACGCATTGTAAAACAGAAAAAAAATACAAAAAGCAACAGCATAGCTGTAGTTACGACATATATAAATGATTACATATTTCCAAATGTATTAAAAGACATTCAGCACAGCCTTAGCAAAAAGAATTATGCCGTTTATGTCTATGCAACACAGAACCGTGTAGATGAAGAAAGAAAAATCTTGCAGAATCTTCTACAGCTAAACATTGACGGACTTATCATGGAAGGTTCAAAAACAGCACTTCCATCGCCAAACATCGACCTCTACCAGCAGTTTGAACAGCGTGACATCCCGATTCTTTTTATTTACGGATGTTACCCTTCATTAAGCAAACATATATCAATAACAGACGACAACTTAGGCGGCGGATATCAGCTCACAAATTATCTTATAAACAAAGGTCATACTGACATAGCGGGTATTTTTAAGATTGATGACCTTCAGGGACATGGACGATACAAGGGTTATTTAAAGGCTCTCACAGATGCGAACATGAACTTTTCAGATAAAAATGTCCTCTGGTTCGACACCGTTTCAAGAGAACATCTTCTAAATGACCACGACATTTTCTTTGACAGTTTCTGCGAAACCGTACTTAAAAAATGTACTGCTGTCGTGTGCTACAATGATGAGATTGCATATTATCTTGTAAAAACACTTTTAAATAAAGGATTTAATATTCCTGAAGATATAGCAGTAGTAAGTTTCGATAACAGCCAGCTAAGTGAACTTTCACCTATAAAGATCACTTCTCTTGCTCATGGCACAAGACGAATCGGCCAGAAAGCTGCCACGCAGATGCTGAATCTTATAGAGAAAAAAGAAGTAATGTCAGAAACTGTCTCATGGACACTTGTCGAAAAAGAAACAAGCTGATATAAACATAACACACACTTATAGAACAGAAATGGAGAGATACGATTTATGAACAGGATAAAAAAAGTAATGACATTTACGATATCTTGTATTTTTGTAGTATCATCACTTACAGGCTGTAAAAAATCATCCAATGATACAAGCGAAAAAAACTTTTCCGCAAAAACTTCTGAAACAAATATACCGGAAACAACACAGCCACAGGAAACAAGTAACACTGATACTCCAAAAAGACCAATATATGTCATAAAAAGCTACAATGTATATAATGAGAAAGAAACACTTGACCACTATTACAATTTTGACTACGAGGATAATAAGCTCATAAAAGTTGAGGGTTATGACACTCAGGGACTTGGAATAACTTACAAAACAGAAATAAATGACGATAATAACCTCACTGCCTTTTCAAGTTTTGATTCAAAAGGTGCAAAATCAGAATATTACAAGATGGAACTGTTTGATGACGGAACACTGAAATGCGAGCAGCGATACTCACCTACTGATGAGGTTCTTTACAAATACGATTACACCTACAACGACAATAAACAGCTAGATACGAAGACCGGATATTCGGACGGTACTAAGCAGGCAGGCAAATCAGGTTACACATACAATAAAAACAAAAAGATAGTACAACAGACAAATTACTCGGTCAAAGGTGACGCAACCTCATACATCAAGTATTACTATAAAAAAGGCAGACTTGTAACCGAAAAATATCTGTCAAAAGACGGTAAGATCTATTATATAAATAAATACACATACAACAAAAAAGGCAGACTTACCATAGTCCGTAACTACACTGACAAAAAATGCAAAAAACTCGCATCGACCATCAGATACAAATATAACAAAAACGGACTTAAAACTGATGAATTCAGATACACAAAAAGCAATACACCTCAAATGCATATCAACATAAAGTACCGTAAAATAAAAGTTGTCAAAGAAAAGCCTTGGTATCTCGACTGGGTATACAATAAAATTTCTGAATAGTAAAATAAATGCTGTATCTTCCTTAGTATATATAATATCACTAATGGAAAATACAGCATTTTATCATATATTAATATAACAATATGATACCATTTATATCATTTCTATACTTTACCTTATACCATGTGAAGCGGATATTCACAATCCTCTCTGCTACTTGATAGTGTTAAATTCTTTTCCGGTAAGAAGAAGATATGCTTCTTTATACTTATCTACAGTCTTATCTACTACATCATCAGGAAGTTTATAATCACTTTCAGGATTCTTTTTAAGCCAGTCTCTTACAAACTGTTTGTCAAATGAAGGCTGTCCCTGTCCCGGCTTATATCCCTCCACAGGCCAGAATCTTGAACTGTCAGGTGTGAGCATCTCATCTCCAAGAACTACATTTCCATTTTCATCAAGACCAAACTCAAATTTAGTATCGGCAATGATGATTCCCTTACTTCTCGCATAATCTGCACACTTTTTGTAAAGTTCGATAGTGCAGTCCTTAATCTGTTTAGCATAGTCTGCACCCTTTCCCGGATGAAGTTTTTCAAGAATCTCCACTGAATCCTCAAATGTGATGTGCTCATCATGGTCTCCGAGGTCTGCCTTTGTAGTCGGTGTATAGATTGGCTCAGGAAGTTTATCAGACTCTTCAAGTCCTTCAGGAAGTTTGATTCCACATACCGTACCATCTTCTTTGTAACTCTCCCAGCCGCTTCCTGTGATATATCCACGAACAATACACTCTATAGGAAGCATATCGAGTTTTTTACACATCATACTGTTTCCATCAAATTTTTCATTCTGGAAAAATTCAGGCATATCTTTTACATCTACTGAAATCATGTGGTTTGGAACAATGTCCTTTGTAAAATCAAACCAAAACTTTGACATCTGTGTAAGTATAGCACCTTTTTTTGTCACTTTGTTTTTAAGAATAACATCAAATGCTGATATTCTGTCTGTCGCAACGATAATAAGACTGTCGCCATTGTCATAAACCTCGCGTACTTTACCTTCTTTAATCGGTGAAAATTCCTTCATAGTGTATGTCCTCCATTATTTTATGTTTGTTTGTGTGACTGTCATCTGCATACCCCCATCAAACGACAATATGTAAATAACATATACCTATTTTAAAATATTACCTTCACTTTGTAAAGTAACAAAAAAATTCCTGCAATATCCTCTCAAGATACATCTGGTCATCTATACCCATAGTCTCCCTTGAAGAATGCATCGCAAGCACAGGCACTCCTACATCAAGCATCCTCATCGGCAGATTTGCAACAGCGATAGCACCGAGCGTGCTCCCTCCCGGAATGTCTGAGCGGTTCACAAATCTCTGATACTTTATATCGTAAGCTTCACATAACCTCTTTAAGATACCTATGACAACCGGATCACTTGCATACCTCTCTCCCGCTGAGGTCTTTATTCCAAATCCATGATTTAACAGAAGTTTGTTTGTCGGATCATTTTTCTCAGGTATATTAGGATGTATCGCATGTGCAACATCAACCGAAAGTCCTATTCCATTTGCAAATGCACATTCCATAGTTTCTTCATCATAATCAAAGTTTTTAAATATCCTTCCGATAATACTTCTTGTAAGTATTGAACCTGCTCCCTGTTTTGTCGCACTTCCAACTTCCTCACTGTCATACACAACAGCCATATTAAGACCATTATCTGGAACAGATTTTTGTATTCCTTTTACACATGCCTGAACTGATGTAAGATTGTCAAGTCTGCCTGATGAAAAGATTTCTCCTGAAAGTCCGAGACTACATGGGGTTTCAACAGGATAAAGAAACATATCATAATCAAGAATATCCTCCTCTCTCACATCTGCTTTTTCAGAGATATATTTAAACAGAATATTCTTTTTATCTTCCCCTTTGATATCATCCGACAATGCCATAACAGGAATCATGTCTTTCTGTCTGTTTAATTCAACCCCTTTATTTACTTCCCTGTTCATATGTATCGCAAGATTTGGGATTATAAATAAAGGCTGTTTAAAGTCCAGATATCTTACCTCTGGATTCATTATATCGTCTGTTTTTAAAATTATCCTTCCGGCAGCCGAAAGCGGTCTGTCAAGCCATGTATTTAAAATAGCACCACCGTAAACTTCCACATTCATCCTGATGTATCCGTTTGATTCCATCTCACACGCAGGTTTTATCTTAAGACATGGAAAATCAGAATGAGCAGCAGCAAATCTAAGATTTTCACCATACCATTTACTTCCGACAGCAAAAGATACAACCG
This sequence comes from Eubacterium sp. MSJ-13, assembly GCF_018918235.1. Lineage (GTDB taxonomy): Bacteria > Bacillota > Clostridia > Lachnospirales > Lachnospiraceae > Butyribacter. The sequence continues at coordinate 24,380 of NZ_JAHLQE010000066.1, read as the reverse complement.
TAGAACCGTAAACATCTACATAATATTTTTTTCCTCTCTCAAGTTTCCATCTGCTGCCAAGCTCAAGTTTTTCAAACCCAGCTTCATCAAGTTCATTCATAATATAAAGTATACTGTGAAAAGGTGAGGTAGAAGCCTCTACACGCCTTTTTAGTTCATCCGCTGTCTTACTTCTTATTTTATTTTTCTCTTCAATGTCCATCATCTATATTCCTCCTCATCATAAAAATCATAAAATCATCTTCTTAATATGAACAAAGTTTCCTATATAATAAATCAGATCGCACAGATAAACAATTATTATTTATCTGTGCGATCATGAAATCCCCTATTATTTTACAAGCGTCTACAGTGTCACAAGCATCTATAATCTCACAAATATCTCTGTCTCTTTTTTAAGACCTCCTGCAATCTCCTGATTTTGATTCATCTCACTTGCTATAATGTCTATATCTGCTGCAAGATCCTGAACACTGTCTGCCGTTCCGTTTACGCCCTGAGCACCCTCATCAATCGCCTCACTTATCGACTCTATAGCTGTTGCTATCTGTGATACATTAACCTTTAATCTCTCAGTTTTCTTTGTAAATTCACTCATAGCATCTTCTATATATGTAGCATTATCACGATATTCAACACCCGCCTTAACAAAATCCGAAAAATCTTCCATTATTGATTCATTCAGATATTCTATAAGATCCTGTGAATGTTTCGCAAGACTGTGTACAGCCTCAACTATAACTGAATTTATCTCCTGAATATGATTTGCGGTATTTCTGCTCGCAGCCGCCAGATCTCCGATTTCATGTGCGACTACAGCAAATCCCTTACCTACTTCACCTGCTCTTGCAGCCTCTATTGACGCATTAAGTGCCAAAAGATTTGTCTGCTGTGCAATATTTAAGATATCGCCGGTAAGCTCATTTATCTGGTCTATGCTCTTACTGTCATCAATTGCTTTATTTAGTACCTCAAGTATCTGATCAACCTTCTTTTTTGTAACATCCATATTTGTCTTTGCAGTATTTTCCATCTTTTCAGCATGTTTTTTCATATCTGCCGAATAACCATTTATATCCAATGATTTTTCTGCAATAACTATAACATCCTGATTTACAGAAGATGCACTATCATTTATATGAGATGTATCGGTTCCTATCTGTGTCATAGTTGCCGAAAGCTGTTCGGTCAACGATGACAGATCAGATACACTATTATTAGAACAACGCACCCTTTCAGAAACTTCACCAACGATCTTGTCCATATTGTTTGAACTTTCTGAAACCATACCGAGTATTCCCTGAAGTCTTTCAATAAATGTATTTATACCCATACCAAGTGCTGAGATTTCATCGTCTGAATGTATCGTGATCCTTTTTGTAAGATCACCTTTTCTCTCATCTATATCACTTATGATTTCATCAATTTCCTTTTTGCTCTTAACAATAGGCAGTATTATTCTGCGCTGAACTACTACAGTCGCAAAAATAAATGCAATAACACATATTATAATACATATTATACTTGTCACAAATGCTGTCATATAACCACTCTGAAGCTGCTTTTTCGCATCCTGCGAAGATTTTTGTGCATTGCTTATCATGCGGTTTATCCCTGAATACATAGCTTCAGAAGATTTTTTAAGTTTACCGTTTGCAACTTTAAAAGCGGCTTCATTTTTTGTATCAGCACTAAGTGCTATCATCGTCGCTATTGAATCCTTAAATGTAGAATAGTTTTTGATTATATTCTTATATACGCCTTCCTGTCCCTGTGAATATCCTTCCAATTCAGACATCTTCTCATCCAGCTTCGTCTTCTTTTTATTTATCGTATTCACATAACTAAGCATTGATTTTGAATCGGTCGCAACTATATGAGACAATCCGGCTGCATGAATATCCTTTGAAATTGCTTCTATATCTGACAATTCACTTATTCCCACAAGATATTTGTCCGAAATAACCGTCGCCTTCTCATTTACTTTGCGTATGTTATGCTCTGAAGTGGTATTGGAAACAACAGCTATCACTCCAAGAATAATAATAGGTAAATATATCCAAAAGCGGATACTTGACCTCATTGTTTTTTTCATACTATCCCTCCCCCTTACTACTGCACAACAGAAGCCTTCATCTGTGCTGCCATTTTATCAAGATATTTCTGAAGATCGCCCTTCACAGAATTATTTGCAAAAGATGTTCCCATATTTGTCGCCGGTGTCCAGAAATTTCCTCCAAGACGCTGCAGTTCAGAATACTCTGACTGTTTAAGAATTGCCTGCACTGCCTGTGATTTTTTTACTTCATCGGACTTTCCAGCATTTATGTTTGAAGGTCCCTGTCCTCTCATCTTAAATCTAAGTTTCTGGTTTTCTTCATTTGAAATATATCTTGCCAATTTGTGAGCCCACTCTTTATTTTTTGAATAAGGGTTTACACCAAGCATTTTATAGCCGAAGTATGTTGCCATCTGAACTTTTTTACCATTACAGTTATATGTCGGAAGTTTAGCTGCTCCGTAGTTCCTGCCATACATCTTCTTTATTGCCGCTTCATCCCAGATACCACTTACACATGCGATAACTCTTCCCTTTTTTATTCCACCAAGCCAATCCGCCGTATTTTCAAATCCTTTATTCCGTCCTATCCTCATAAGTGCATTTGCAACATCAACTCCCTTAATTGAATTCTCCTTTGAATTCCATGTACAGTAGTTTGTTACACCATCACTGTTAAGGCCGACCTTAAGTCCGGTCTGTCCGTAAAATGAATACAGATACCATCCTGATGTAAAATCCATTGCAAATTTTTTATTATTCTTTGCTGCAACTTGTAATATCCTGTCAAGGCTCTTAACATCATTTGAATTAAGATATTTCTTATTATAATAAAGAAAATATCCGTTATCTGCTGTTATCGGATAACCATACATTGTGCTGTTTATCGTAACAGCCGCTGAAGCAGCTTCAAGATTTTCTGCCTTTACTGCTTTTGCATCTTCAATCGGATCTGCCGCTCCGCCTGCCGCAATCGCACTTATATCGCCGTCTGTAGTAGTATATACATCTGCTGCCTTTAAAACATTTCCAAGAAGATTTGATCTGCACTCTCCTTCAACCATATCCTCATGCTTTATCGTAATGTCTGCTTCCGACTTATGTTCCTTTATAAAATTATCAGAAACTGTTTTTATATAATCTCTGTCTTCTTTACCTGCCCATATCGTAAGTTCAACTTTTTTAGAAGCTGTTTTATCGTTATCAGAAACTGATATCTTATTTCCTTCTTTTTTTACCTGTGAACATCCGGTAATGATGCTCCCCGCCATAATAACAGCCAATATCCCTGCAACCACTCTCTTTCCCATATACTTCCTCCTTAAAATTTATTTCTTACCTGCTCTGCGAACTTTTTTATCTTTTCAGCATCCTTTCCAAAACCATCAGCTTTTTCAACCCCGGATGATACATCTACCATATCAGGTCCTACAAAATCTACGGCTTTTTTCACATTTGAAGGATTTAATCCACCTGCAAGAACAAATAATTTCCCGTCACGCTCTATTTTTTTAAGAATATCCCAGTCAAAAGCTTTCCCACTTCCCGGTTCTGCTGCATCAAATACATAACCAGCAATCTTACTGTTAGAACTGTATCTTGCAAAACTATCCATATCATCAACATTAAATGCTTTTAACACTGGTTTTTCAACCTTTTCCAACACATGCTCTTCTATTTTTCCATGTATCTGTATGTAATCAAAATATGAATTGTTTATATGGCCAATCTGTTCTTCATCAGGCGATACAACAACAGCAACTTTTTTTATATTCCTATCCAACACCTCCATAATCTCTTCAGCTTTTTCTATGCTTATATTCCTTTTACTCTTCGGGAAAAATAATACAAAACCAGCAAAATCAATTTTGTACCTATTAAGATATTTTGCTTCTCTTACATCTGTCAAACCACAAACTTTTACCATTATCTCACTTTTATCACTCATTTTAACCCCCATTTCCAAGCAGTTTGTTGCAAAACGGCTATGAGAACTATTTTTTCAGCACCAAACAGCCATATCGTTTTTCACAACCCCTTTTAATCTACAAATTTTACAATAATTATTTGATATGATTATAACCTATCATACCACTAAAAGCAATTATTCACTTTCTATATTATCTACTTTTTTTTACAAAAAATTTACACCCCTGATCAATATAAATTTTATCTGATATTCTTATTTTTTTCTAAACTGACTATTTTGAAGCCATACAAAATATATTAACATTTTTCATAGTTTGCTGATTCGCAATGCTGGTCGCAAATCTCTCCTACTCTAAGATAAAAGCATTGCAGAAATGAGGAAAAAATGAATAAATCTCTAAAAAAACTTGTCATGGCAGCCCTCTTTGCTGCTTTATCGTGTGTCGCAACCTACATAATAAAGATTCCTACACCAGGAACTGGCGGATACATCCACCCTGGTGATGCAATCGTTATATTATCAGGTGTATTCTTAGGTCCTGTATACGGTATGCTTGCCGGTGGAATCGGTTCAGCACTTTCTGACCTTATCGGTGGATATTTTATCTATGTTCCAATAACATTTGTGATAAAAGCCCTTATCGCATTTGCATCAGGATATGTATTTCAAAAAGCCGGAAATGACCGCCATTCAAAGCAGATTGCTGTTGCAATATGCGGTGTAATTGATATAGTTTTGGTAGCAGGCGGATATTTTATCTGTGAAATACCTATCTATTCTTTGGCTGGTGCTGCTGCTAGTATTCCGGCGAATATTATTCAGGGAGTAAGCGGACTTATAATAGCAAGTATCCTTTACCCATTATTAAACCCTGCCATAAAACCTATAATCGAAAATGACTAATAAAAAAAAACATCATTTATAACCGTTAAACAGTTATAAATGATGTTTTTTAATGTCTATTATAAAACATTCTGTCTTTCAAACTAGTACAACGAAAATTAAATCTTTGTACTAATTATATAATCCTTCTTGCACAGCAGGCTCTCGAATAATTAACATTGGATCTTACGATTCCCCATTTCTTACCCATAGCCTCAACTGCTTTGCCATCACCTATATACATGATGACATGACCGATTCTGCTTCCATGCTTGTAAAACACAAGATCTCCAGGTTGTAAATCCTTAATATCTACTTTCTTTCCACAGTTTGCCTGACTTGCCGAACTATGTGGAAGGCTGTATCCAAATTTTTTGTAAACGCTAAGAACAAATCCTGAGCAGTCAGCTCCGTTTGTCAGGCTTGTTCCTCCCCATACATAAGGATTTCCAACAAACTGTAAAGCATAATTTACAATCTGTGTTCCAAGCTTTTCATCAGATTTTGAAAAATCAGGAGCTTCCTCACCAATATTATCATCATCTGTCTGTTTTGCTTCTGTTTCTAATACTTCTGCCGTATTAAATTTACGATATGTCTTTGTATATTCTTTTGCAACATATCCACTGCATCCGTTCACTTTTACCTTAAGCCACTTTTCTTCTTCTTTTTCAACCTCACATACATCATCACTCTTAAGCTGTGTCATAATCCTAGCAGACAAACTCTTCTGCTGTCTGAGATTTAACACCCTTACATCACTCTTAAGTTCAGCATATGTCACAGCATACTTATCTGCGAGCTTTTCTACTTTTGTACCACCTTTTACAAGTGACTTTTTCCAGACATAACCTTTGACTTTTCCTGATTTTACCTTAACCCAATTGCCATCTTCTGACTTGCCGATAATCTTAGCTGCATCACCATTCTCCATCTTCGCAATTTTCTTCCCGCTGCTGGATGGTGTCTCTCTGACATTTATGATATCATCGCTTGAAATAGCAACTGCCATATCCTTCCACTTTTTATCAAGTGCCTTTTTCTTTTTTTGAACTTTTCTTTTTTCAATTTCTTTTTTGCTTAATTTTGGTTCAGTAACTGCTGATGGTGTACTTACTGCTGCCCCTGTAGTCACCGCTGATGGCGTACTTACTGCTGACGGTGTAGACACTGCTGCTCCTGTAGAAACTGCCACATGCTTAGTAACTATTTTATGCTCTGTAACTGCCTTTGTATGTCCAGCTTTTGTCTCTTCTGCCGACTGTGATTTTTGCACCTCAGTCACTTTGTTCTTATCCAGAATATTTTTCAAAGGATCTTTTGAACTCAGAGCACTGTCTGTATTTTTATCAGTCTTGTCGTTCAGAACACTATTTGTCATAAAATAACTTTCTAAAGTATCCGTATTTGTCTTTGCAAAGGCTTCCGTCCCCGTATAATTCATACCTATTGTGATAAAGCACGCGGCTCCCAATCCTGCCGCTGTCTTGACCCAATGTGTTTTATTCATCTTAATCCTCATTTCAATCATTATTACAAAACTATTACAATTTAATCAAAAGTATATCACCCAAACCATACTATGTCAACAGAGTAATTGTGTATTTTTCATGAAAATCCAAACTAATTTTACTAAAATTAACATTTTTTAAGTGAAAATATACTATTAACATTTGTATTATTTTCCATTTTAGTAAAATATATACAATTTTTTATAATTTATAGTATTTTTACACAATATTTATTTTATACTACTACTGTAGTTTGTATTTTGATATAAGTTTTATTTTTAGTTCATCATCTGCAAATGAACATTCTATAGCATTTCTTTCAAATCTTCTAATATCAGCCTCATCAAACCCGAAAGTCTCTGCAAGCATACTTAACTCTTTTTTTATATCCGTATTAGAAACCATGATATTGTCAGTATTTATTGTAACGATAACGCCCGCATCCATAAGTTTTTTAACAGGATATTCACTTATATCTTTATATATATTAGTGTTAAGATTACTTGTAGGACATAGTTCAAGTGCAATCTTTTTCTTTGCAAGCTCTGAGAGCACTTTTTCATTTTCGACAGAGCGCACCCCATGACCGATTCTTGATGCACCAAAACTTATTGCATCTTCCACACTTTTAAAATCGTCAGCTTCTCCGGCATGTATAGTAAAAGGAATCCCCTCTTCTGATGCCATCTCAAAAATATCCCTGAAATCCTTTGTAGGAAAAAGACCTTCCGCACCGGCAAGGTCTATCGCAGCAACTCCATTATTCAAAAACTTTTTTGCAACACGAACAGTCTCAATATTTTCCTCATGATTATCAGTTCCACGCATACAGCATAAGATAAGATTTGAATCAAGTTCTGCTTTTTTCATACCCTCAATAGCTGCCGCTACCGCCTGTTCCTGTGACATTCCATTTGATGTATGAAACTGAGGGGCAAATCTTACCTCGGCATAGATAAACCCCTGCATTTTAAGTTCGTCTAAAAGATTATGTACTGCCAGTTTAAGAGATTCCTCTGTCTGGAGCAATGTAAGAGGAAAATCAAATTTTTCAAGATATTCGTTCAGATCCTTACACCCATCTGAAACCTGAAGTTTATTTAAAAGTTCATCATCATTATAACAATTTTTCATTCCATTAAGCCTTATTAAAGACTTTACCGAATTTAGTGACAGAGAACCATCGAGATGAAGATGAAGATCCACAAGTCCTATATTATTAAAATTTATTTTTTTCATACCTCTCTCCTTTCATTTACAAACCACATCAAGAAGTTCATCCATATTGAGTGGCTTTGTTATGTGTGCATCCATGCCTGCCTCTATGCTTTTCTCCATATCATCCTGAAAAGCATTTGCCGTCATTGCGACAATAAGAACCTTTGATGCATCTTCCCGCTCAAGCTTCCTTATATTTCTTGCTGCTTCCAGACCGCCCATAACGGGCATCATAATGTCCATAAGAATAACATCAAAATATCCCTCTTGAGAGGCTTTGAATATCTCAACCGCCTCCTTTCCGTTCCATGCTTTTGTAATCTCTGCCCCCTTATTTTTAAGCATAAATTCAGCGACTTCCATATTGAGGTCATTGTCCTCCGTAAGCAGAATCCTTGTACCCTCAAGTGTCTTTTTCTCTTTATTCTGATTATTCTTTTTTCTTACAGGTAAATGGTCTATCTCAAAAGAAATCTTTATCTTAAATTCAGTCCCATCCCCTTCTTTACTTTTAAGCTCTATGCTTCCTCCCTGCAATTCTATAAGTTCCTTCGCTATAGCCATTCCAAGACCTGTGCCCGCATATTTTGTTCTTGCATTTTCATTCTCCTGTGAGAATGGTTCAAAAATACGCTTCTGAAAATCTTCACTCATTCCAATACCTGTATCCCTGCATACCAGTTCAAATTCTGCCATTTTGTCATCACTTGATATTTCTGTACATCTGACAAAAATCGAGCCGTTTTCTCTGTTGTACTTAACAGCATTTCCTGCAATGTTCATAAGCACCTGCTGAAAATGCAGAGGACTCCCTATAAGATAGGAATGATCTATCCTGCCTTCTTCTATATTATATGTAATCCCACACTCATTACACTGCATTATTATTATCTCATTTGACTTGTGCAGAATTTCCCTGATATTAAACGGTTTATGTTCAAGCTTTATATCACTTGACTCCAATTTACTCATATCAAGAACATTATTTATCAGGTCAAGTAGATAACCTGATGCTGTTTTTATCTTATCACGGTATTCCTGCTGTTTTTCCAAATCTTCCTTATTATGATTTGCAATTTCAATAATCCCTCTGATTCCATTTATCGGAGTTCTTATGTCATGGCTCATACGCCTCAAAAAGTTTGTCTTTGCTTCATCTGCAAGTTTAAGCTGCTTCTGATAATCCTTTTCTTTTTTCATTTCTTCCGTAATATTGCGTATGATATATAAAACAGCTTTTAAATTTTTATTTTCATCAATATCCTGCGGAACTATTTCAATTGTAATCCACTCACCAAATATATCCTCGTATGTATAACTTATAATCCTTTTATCTGCAAGACGCTTCCGTATAGTTGAAATATCTGTAAATTCAAAAAACTGACTAAAATATGACGGATTGACATATATCTGAAATCTTCTTCATTATATCTCTAACATCTGAAATACCATCCAGTTCGTTTCTAATGATATCCGGAATTTTAATCCATTCAGATTGTCCACTTTCTACATCTACAAGCAGATCAGCCATATATGCACTGTTTACAGCCTCAATAGTCTGATAATATTTTCTTAGCTTCTTATAATTTCTTCTCTCAATATTACAATATAATATAAAAATTATTCCACATACCAGAAAATAACATATAATTATTACAAGTTCAGCAAAATAATATGGTTTAAATACCTCCAGAACCGGAAACATCACATGAATAACATAATCCTTATATTCAGCTTTTTTCATATACCATTTTCTGTTGTTGATTTTTGCCTTATTCAGAATACCCCTTACATTTTTGCTTTTTTTCCATATATTATCAAAATTGTTAATAGTATTTTTGCTGATGTTTTCAGTATTAGAAGCAACTATTCCATTTTCATCAGTGATAAAAAGTATGCCCTTACGCTGAAGCATCATTCCGTAAAATATATCCTCAGGAGTTATATCGTTTACACTTTCATTTATAGAGTTCTGCACAACATAAGACATTATGATTCCTTCGCCATCAAGCCTTGAAATCGCTGCAATATCGCAGTTTTCCATAGTTGTCATATAATATTTTTTGGGACATTTTATGATTTCCTTTACACTGTCACTCTGCAGTATATTTTCCCATTTACGATATGTATTGCCATCCATTGTTGTCTGCATTACAGTCTTTAGATTACCATCCAAAACAATTATCCCTGTCAAATGCTGCTCACATGCATATGTGTTCAAAGCCTTTTCAGTATATTTATGAATGTTTAAATTCTTAGCAAGTTCCGTCGTTTTATCAAGCAGTCTTACAAGGCTTTTTGTCTCATCATTCGCCTGATAATTATCATATGTTTCAAGTTTTTCCTTAGCATATCTTATCGTATCATTTGAAAGTTTTACTGTGCTGCTTAATCCCATTGCCGAAAATATTTTATGATTGATAAACAGTATTATCATAAAAACAACAATCAGACAGCCCACTATTTTTGTTTTTATCGAGATATTTATCTTTCGTTTCACTGTTTAGTCACCCCCATCAATGACTTTTCAACATTCAGACCATATTTTTTTAATATCTCTGCTGCTGTACCGTCTTTTCTTATTTTCTCCAAAGTCCGGCTTAACTCATCGACAAATCCAGAAGGATAATCCTTCGCAAATGCAACTCCGACTTTAGATGAAAATAAGCTCTCATTTAAAATTCTATATTCTGATGGTGCTGACTTTACAAGTACATTTAATGCACTTTCATGCCCGCATATTGCGTCTACATAATTTTTTCTAAGTGACGCATACACTTCATTCATATTGGAAAATGCATAAACCTGTCCGACATCAGGTACCTTATCAGACGCAGGGTATAACAGATATTCCTCTGCCTTTGTGCTTTCCTTTACCGCCACTTTTTTCCCAGCAAGGTCTGATACTTTCTGTATATTGCTGCCGGTGCGTACAACCACCGACTGACTGCTGTAAAGATAAGGTCCCGCCCACTTATACTCATTTTCCCTGCCGTTCATGCTGAAACAGCCCCAAAGACAGTCTACTTCACCTGAATTTAAATATTCTTTCTTTTTTTCCCATGTTATCTCCTTAAATTCAGGCTCATATCCCATTTTATTTAACGCTTTCTTGGCAATCTCAACATCTACTCCCGTGAACTTTCCATCATCATCACGGTATACATATGGCTCATATCTGTCACTGCCTACTATTATCTTCTTATACTCACTTTCTTCTTTAGTATCTCCCCTTTTAGAACATCCGGTAAAAATAACTGCTGCCACCACCATTATGCAAAACACCTGTATTTTTCTTCTTTTTCCGGCAAATATCATCGTTAAGATTTTCTCCCTTTGTAATATTTTTTACTTATAAAACATATTATACCCGGCAACCTGTTTTTGCAACTATTTACTTTGTCCTTTGCGGCTCACGCTGAATGTCAAAAAATGCAGAGGCTATCTAAAATGTCATACGACACAACAGATAACATCTGCATCTTTCATTTCATAAATATACTTATGTTTTTTGGTGTTTATATTTTAATCACTCACCATACCGTTCAAAGTTATAACAACCTTAAACAGATCACCGTCTATGATAACATCAAGGTTTCCATCCTGAAGTTTCATCAGACTTTTAGCTATCGAAAGACCAAGCCCGCTTCCCTCAGTATTTCTTGACTTATCGCCTCTCACAAATCTCTCTGTCAGCTCATCACCTGAGATGTTTAACGACTGTTCTGACATATTTTTTACCGATATTATAACTTCATCAGAAAACTCCTTACTGTTTTCTGATTTTTTCTCCGACAACTCTACATCAATATATACCCTCGTATTTTCCATCGCATATTTACATATGTTCTGGAATATATTATCAAAAACTCTTGACAAATGCCTGCCGTCAGCCCTTATTTTAAGCCTGTTCTTCTTATCATCATCCATCTTAAACTTGACAACAGGTGTAAGATTTCTTTTCTCCATCTTCGGTATATACTCTCCAAGACTCTGTTCAACAAAAACCGGAAGATCAAGTTCTGCCATATTTACATCTACATTGCCTGTTGAAGCCTTTGACAGGTCGAGCAGGTCATATATAAGATTTTTTAATCTCTCTGACTGTCTGTCGAGTACCTCCACATACCCTGCCGCATTTTCATTTTTTAAATCCTCCTTCTTTAAAAGATCCACATAACTTATGATTGCCGTAACAGGTGTTTTTATATCGTGGGATACATTTGTTATAAGTTCTGTTTTCATCCGTTCACTCTTTATCTGGGCATCTACCGCCTTTTTCATTCCCTCACCGATACTGTTAAGACATTCAGCCTCATTTTTTACAAGCGTCAACATATCTTCTGTTTTTATCTTTCCATTTATATCTCCTGCCGCCATGCGTTTTATCCCTGCATGGAGTCTTGATACATCCCTTAACACCCTTGCAATTATGATAGTTCCAATAATCTTAGCTATTATCACAGTAAAAAATGCGACCTCTGAGCCACCATAAACGGCAAGAATACATTCAATGATACCTGCTGCCCAGTATAGTACAAATACAAATACGCTTGTCTTTACCATTGATAAAAGTGACTTGACAGCCCTTACAACGAACATTATCAGCTTTGTTATAAACATGTTGTTTATAACGGCACTATCTTTTAACTGAGCACAAAAGCTCGTATAACATACCGTAAATATAACTCCTGCTATACTGCCTGCTGTGATACATACTGTTATAATGTTGGTAAATCCATATTTTATAAGATTCTTTATCTCGTCCTGATCTGTATTTACAAGAACAGTCAATGCAATGCTTACCGCTATTCCTGCCACAAAAAGTGCTACATCCATAGGTATCCTGTAAAAGAAGCCTAACTTGCCGCTCTCATTTTTTGACACCCTCGCCATCACAGCAATTCCTATTGAAGATATAAGTAACAGTATTCCTGAAATATATGTGGCAAACGATACGCTTTTCGCATTAGCATCATACCAGCACAGATAATACAAATCATCACCTGATCTTAAATCCCTGCGTATATCACCTGTAATCTTATAACTATATGTATCTTTACCATATTGTACTGCATATACATAACATCTTTTATTTCGCTGTTTAACACTATGTACTGCGAATCTTAAGTTTCCTCTTAACAATTCAGACTCGTCACATGTTTCTAACATAGCAGACTTAAATTCACCTGTAAACGGACTCGTTCCTGATGAGTCTAAGTCCATACTAAAAATCGCCTCCACCCATAGTGAATTATCATCAGTAACCTTTATTCCCCCTATTTTTTTCCCTGAAAGTTTTTTAAACATTTTATCCCTGTAACTTCCATCAAACGAAACAGAGCATACCATCTCTCCTTCATATGAGTAGAAATCTAAGATCATTTTTTCATACGGATAAATTTTCTTCAGAATAAAAATCATATTTTTTCTTTTACTTTTGCCATATTGAGTCCTATTTAAAAAGTATTCAATAGCATCATTATATAATTTTTTCTTATCGAACATAAAACTGGTATTACCACGATTCTGAAAATAATTCATCTCTCCACTCGTAGTTACTTTATAACCTTTCCCTGCTGAGCCATTGTTGTTATCAATTTTGCCTAAATTATCGACCTTAAATGTAAACATATAGTTTGAATCTTTATTATCAATATACTTTTTTTGGAGATTTGATAATCCACCTAATTCATATTTACATTCCATATCTTTATATGCATCCTTATTTAATACAATTTTTGAATACTCTGCTGCTTTTTTATTCATTGCCTGTATCCTGTTTTTTATCTCAGCTTTCACGCCGCTTGTCCCAACACCATATTTGCCAGTGGCAACGGTAAGTATCATTCCCATTACCAGAAATACGGATAACGATACAGCCTGAATTATATTAAAAAGGACTCTCAGGCTTTTTTTGTGGCCATTCCTGTTTTTCTTAGTTATTTTAATATCTTTCATGTATATTCCCACCTTTCGCCTTTTACTCTGCCATTGTGATACTGCTTAAAAATGAACATCATCCTATTATTTTTCACACTTATATCCCTGCCCCCACACTACTTTTAAATATCTTGGTTCTGAAGGATTTATCTCTATTTTTTCTCTTAAATGTCTGATATGTACCGCAACCGTCCCCTCACTACCCATCGGAGCATCCTTCCACACCTCCCTGTATATCTCCTTCGGAGATATCACCTTTCCCGGATGTTTTATAAATAATTTAAGTATCTCAAATTCAGTAGGAGTAAGGTCTTTTTCCTCACCATCTACAAATACCTGTTTTGCCGCATCGTCGAGTTCAAGCCCGCCAAGTATATATTTTGTTTCTTCCTGTCTTTTTTCTCCACCACCAAGCGTCATATATCTTCTAAGCTGGGCTTTTACCCTCGCTATAAGTTCGACCGGATTAAATGGTTTGGTAATATAATCATCTGCTCCGACATTAAGACCAAGTATCTTATCAGTATCCTCACTCTTAGCTGTAAGAAGAATAACGGGAACATTTGAATTTTCCCTTATCTTACTCATCGCAGATATACCATCCATGACAGGCATCATAATGTCCATGACCACGAGATGAACTTTCATACTCCCAACAAGCTCTACCGCTTCCCTCCCATTATACGCTTTTAAAACATTATAACCCTGACTGGTTAAGTATATCGCAATGGCATCTACTATATCTTTTTCATCATCACAAATTATTATATTGTACATTTTTCACTCACTCCCGTTTTGTATTTTCATTTTGCAAAATGTGTAAAATATCTGTGTATGTCATATATTCCTGACAAACACATTTAAGAGCTGTATCAGAGATTAATTATATATATCTCCGGTACAGCTCATATTATCTCAAAAAAATTATTAAGAAAAAAGCAGGTAAATGTTTAAGATTTGTTTAAGATTTTGAAGTTATCAATCACACTCTAATCAATATACTCAAATCCCGCAAGAATATATGGAAGCTGATTATTGATAATATCAGAAAATGTTTCAATAGTTTTCTTATCTTTAACTTCATTATACTTTATCATATAAGTACATCCACCTCTCTTACAATCACTGAATCCGACACGCTCCATGCCAACATCCACATTGTCCTCTATCTGCGTCAGATCAGTTGTATGTAATCTGTAGCTAGTAAACAGTTCCTGCTTAATGCCGTCTTTTTCGCCATAGAATGTAACCGTATCCTGTCTGCAGCCTATATCTTTATTGTATGCTCCATCTTTTTCCTCAGTTTTAAGATACTTTGCTGTGTCAGAAAGCACATCCAATGTAAAGTTCGTATTAGTTGTAAATCTCTTGTAAGACGGCTCATTTTTGTTTTCTTTAAGTATGAACTCATGTCCATTAAACGAAACACTCTCAACCTTGTCAAGATCAACGATCTCTTTGAAATCAATCTTATAATAACCATTTGACTCTAAAACATGATAATCCTGTTCAGCACCATACCCTACAAATCTGCTGTCTATTTTTCTTCCGTCAAGATATTTTACAACAAGTCTGTTTTTTCCTTCCACCTGTCTTTCGTACTCATCTTTAGTCCCCTCAAATTCCCTGTATTTTTCTATCTTAAAATAAGTTGTTAAAGACAACGAGCTGTCCTTCTGGCTATCCCATACAGATATTCTTTAAGACCGCTGTCCCTGCCGACTTTCACTTTTCTCCTAATATAAATTATTTTCATACATCTATCCTTTTAAGTTCAGCGTGATTACTATTGTTTCCTAAATATATTGCATATTTCTTATCCTCGTGAATAAACTGGCTGGTTTTTTCATCATAATAATCAAGTGCACTTGTTTTACAGCTCAAGACCACCTTCTTTTTTTCTCCTGCCTGTAAATAAATCTTTTGAAATGCCTGTAATGTATATTCAGCTCTTTCCACATCAGACTCTGGTATTCCAACATACATCTGAACCACCTCTGTTCCTTCTCTGTTTCCAACATTTTCAACAATTACCTCACCATATAAACACTCTTCACTTTTCCACGCTCTCATATGATTCAAATTAAATTGTGTATATGACAGACCAAATCCAAATGAATATGATGGACTTACACCTTTTTTATTTAATAATGTATACCCATGATAATAGTCATACCACATACTTTCAGAATCCCATTCCATATATGGCAGATCACTTTCCTTTTTTGGAATTGAGAACGGCAATTTGCCACCTGGATTTGTTTTTCCAAAAATCACTTCTGCAAAGGCTGTTCCACCTTCCATCCCCGGATAATAAACCATGAGTATCGCCCCAACCTTATCTTTCCATTCTTCAAGTATGATAGCACTACCTCCAACAAGAGCAACTATCGCATCATTTCTTATTTTTGCTACTTCATGTATTATACACTGATCCTCACTTTTCAGTTCAAGTCCCTGTGTCCTGTCGCCTGCTGTTTTCTCGTTTGAAATATCATATGTATCTTTTGCAATACATTCACCCTCATCCAGATAATTATTACCAGCAATAATTATGACCGAGTCAGCTTCCTTTGCCAGTCTTGTACAATGTGAAAGACTTTTTCCCGAATAATATATTATTTCAGCATGTGCACCATATTTTATCAACCCCTGAAGTAATGTGATAATATACGGTGCATATACCTGACTTGAGCCTCTATCACCTGTATTGTCACAATCGGCAAGGCTTCCAAATACAACAATCTTTTTTCTTTTCTGACCGCAGTCAATCGGAAGAATATTATCCTCATTTTTAAGAAGCGTGATTCCCTCCCTTGCACATTGTAATGCAAGCTGTCGATGTTTTTCTATATCACTTGTTCTGATATTACTTTTTATCCTCTCATTATGTGCCAGTAATGTTCTGATAATCCTCAATACTGCCATATCTATTTTATCTGTTCCAACTTTTCCATTCTGAACTGCACTCAATAAATTCTTTCCATAAAAATGTGTTATCGGCATTTCCATATCCAGACCACCATTTACCGATGCCACTGTATCCTTTATTCCCCATATAAAATCACTTAGTACAAAGCCATCAAATTTCCATTCTTTGCGAAGCACTGTATTAAGAAGATAATCATTTTGTCCGCATAAAATGCCCTTATAACTATTATATGCACTCATAACTGCTCCGGCACCTGCATCTATACATCGTTTAAACTGCGGCAGAAACACCTCTCTTTCGGTTCTTTTATTACAATCTATTGATACCTTAAACCTTAAATTTTCCATAGAATTAAAAGCAAAATGTTTCACACAGGCAATCACACCTGTGCTCTGTACCCCTTGTATCAGAGCAGCCGCCATTTCACCTAATAGAAATGTGTCTTCACCATATACTTCCTGTGCTCTCCCCCACCCTGGATGGTATGGAAGATTTACACACACTCCGCCAAAAAGATTTGCACCAGCATCAATTACCTCCTCTGAAATAGCTTGGCCTATCATTCTTTCCAATTCTGTGTTAAATGTAGCACCTCTCATTACTGCAACTGGAAAACATACCGATTTTCCTCTTCCACACACAACACCTCTTGTTCCATCTGCAAATTTCATAGCTGGAATATTTTTCTCTTTTATCCCACCACTCGAATATGGAATTTCATTATAATGTGCTTTTACTTTTCTCTGAACAGCATCTCTTACCTCTTTTTTTGTCTGAACACCACTCATTAAGTAAATTTTTTCCTCTATTGTAAGATCATTTAATATTTCCTGTGCTTTCTTCGTAAAAGACACCCTGTATTCTCTCCATTCAGACATATTTACCACCTTTTTTTATATATTCTAATCAACATTTAATAATTTTCTCTAATCTCATTTTTACCTCTGATGTTTCATAATCAAGATACCCTTTTAAAGCCTTGTCATAATTATCTACCTGTCCCTTTTGTCTAAAGCTGTTTGGTGTCAGACCTGTCTGCTCTCTGAACACCCTGTAAAAAGTTTTCTCCGATCCAAATCCACATGCATCAAGAATGTAATTCATATTTTTAGTCGTATTTTTCAAAAGATTCTTAGCCTTTTGGATGCGGAGATTTTCTATTACTTCCTTAGCAGATAACCCTATTGTCATCTTTAAGTTTCTATCAAGTGATTTTCTGCTGACTCCAAATTTATGACATGTGATATCAACAATTTTCTCATCTCCTAAATGACCTTCCAAAAATTCAATTATTTCTACTGTTAGTTCCTGATTATTTCTTGTTGCTATATCGCCATACCTTATATCATACACAACATTATCAAACAGATCTGCTATCAATGTACAAACATCTGCTCTTAAACGAAATTGCATATTTTTCTCCTCATCCAGTGATTCATAGACTATTTTTGCCATCATTTCAAAAAAATGTCCAAAACCACATTCTGGTACTTCATCCTTGGTACTATCAAGATAAAATCTTATTTCCATACCATCATTTTTTTCTAGTGCAAACAATTCCTGACTTATCTGAATAACCATACACAGATTTTCTTCGTTTTTATTCTCGGTTATTGAATGAATAATATTTGGATTTACTAGATAAATATCACCACTTTTTAAAACAACATTATCAGATTTTGTCTTTATATTTACACTTCCATTTAAAACCCCTATCATTTCATATTCAGCATGCCAATGATATGTACTGTTCTGAATAGTTGTCACGAACACATTAACCGGAATTTTTTGATTGTTGCTAACTGATTCATATATTGAAAATGCCATGCCGTCCTCCATCTAACCTTTTTAATATTCATTATAATGCAATCTGACATAAATTGTACAGGCAGGAATCCCAAAAGACTCCTGCCTGTAATTAATATATTACTTATCTATCTAATTATTTTTTCCAGCTCTTCTCTCCTCAAGACCTTTTGCAATCTGTGGATAAATCTTGTCAAGATTGCAGAAGAACAACGCAATCAGACCTACTATGATCAATGCTGCCGGAACTAATGTAAACACTGATTTTATTCCTGATATCGTAGCCGCTGTCTGTGAAGCGATCTTTCCATCATATGCAGCCCATGCAAGTCCCCAGCCTACTATCGCTGAACCTACACCAGCCCCGACTTTCATTCCAAATGAAGTAACTGAATTTGTCATTCCATCAAGTCTTACACCAGTTTTCCACTCACCATAGTCAATTACATCCGCTACCATAGCAAACAGCCCTGCATTATGTGGTATTCCTCCAATACCCAGACATACAAGCCCCACAACTGTTGTAGTAAATGAAGTTCCTGTAAATGCCATAATAAGCACGCCAGCAAGTTCGATACAATATCCTATCATCATGCTCTTCCATTTTCCAAGCAGTTTATTTATATATGGATATACAAGATTTCCTATAAGTTTTGGAAGGATAAAACATAATGTCAAAGTTCCCATAAGCCCTGCATTTCCAAGGACATCTCTCGCATAATAAATCCTAAGTCCATTATTTACTCCTAATATAGTGTAATTTATAACAAACACTACTGTAAGCAGCCAGAAATATTTATTGTGAAAAAGCAGCTTAAATGATTCTCCAACGCTTAATTTCTCTTCAGTGCTGTCCGTTTCAGACATATTTTGTTCTAAATTTGTTCTTTCCTTAGTTCCCAAAAATGTTATAAGAAGCAGCAGTATAGCTATTCCTCCAAATATTGCAGCCATCCCTGTCCATCCAAATTTATTAACAAAGTTATTACAATTATAATTTATAAACAATACAACTGACATTGTGACAAAGAAACGTATTGAACTCATAGTGACACGATCTTTAGGATCAGGTGCTTCCAGTGACAACAATGTATTATAAGCTAAATTACATGCTGTATATACCAGAACTGCCATCAGTATATATGTAATTACAGCATATACAAGTTTTCCTTTATCACTCAGTCCACCAGGAATACTAAACATAAGTACTAAACCAATACCCATAGGGAATGCAGTCCATAATATCCATGGTCTTGCCTTTCCCCATCTTGTATGCGTTCTGTCAATAATACTTCCCATAATAAGATCTGATATTCCATCAAGTAAACGTGTTAAAAGCATCATTGTTCCTATTGTTGCGGCTGCCAGCCCAACACTATCCGTATAATATAATGTAAGATAAGAACCAATTGTTGTCCAAACAAGATTACAGCCGCCATCACCAACAGCAAATGCTATGATTTCTTTCCATGTAGGTCTTTTGCTCTTCATAATTTTTTCCTCCTTAATCTTCTCGTCCTTTTAAATTCAAGGTTAAAAGTGATAAAGTACCCTCTCCTTTATAAACAAGGTACAATTCAGTTTCCTGTTCAAATGAAACATTAGTACCTGCAGCTTTCCACCATCCAGATTTATCAACTTTAATACGACCTTTAATCTTCTCCCTGTCATCTGCATAGATTTCTATAACACCTGCTTTATCCGCACAATATACAACCTCAATATTTTTCGTTTCCACTAAACTTATATATTTATAACCTATAAGAGTCCCATCTTTAACATTAGTAATAAACCGCTCGCCATTTTCACTTGTCATATAAGGAAAATCAATCTGATTATTATTTCTCCCCAAAGACGATAAAGCCCCCATATGACCATTTGTAAGGTTACAACAATATACTGCCGGATATGATGCATTCCCAGAAAGAGGCACATCATTCATGCCACTGGTAGTTATTGTCACCTGTGGAATATTTCCTTCATCATCAAAGAATACTTTTTCAGCACAGCCCTGCCGGTTATATTGATTTAAATATGTATGTCGGTGATAAAAAATATACCATTGTCCATTTACTTTAACTAAACCTCCATGGTTATTTCCCACTGACATAAGTTTTTCATCCTCACCTCTTCCATCATAACCAACATCACCATTACTTATTATAATTCCTCCAAATGAAAATCCCCCCATTGGGCTATCACTAACAGCGTAACAAAGCTGATGCGTATTTACAGAAGAATATACCAGATAATATTTTCCATTTATTTTTCGTATTGAAGGTCCTTCAAAATATTCATTTCCTTCAAAGGAAGTTCCTTTTCCGTAATCTAAACTTGGTATAATGACCTCAGGTGCTCTTTTTACCGTAATCATATCATCTTCAAGTTCAAGAACACTCCCTCCTTTAAGTTCCTGATTTTTGTATCTTGGAATATTTATCATGCATGGTGCAAAACCAAAATAAAGAAAATTTCCCTCCTCTGTACATATCACAGACGGATCATATGGTTGATTCTGTGACATAATCTCGCCGTTTTTATAATGAACTCTTCCGTAAAATTCATATTCCCCAGCCGGACTGTCACAGACTGCAACATTTATCGAATCCTGAAATTTTATACAATAATATAAATAGTATCTACCATCTTTTCCCTGTACAACATCAGGTGCATATAACGGTAATAATTCTTTATTATATGGATCCTTATCCTTTCTATAAATAACTCCATCATAATTCCAATCAGAAAGATCAGAAACCGGTGCCGACCATACTACATAATCAAGTTCACAAAATTCGCTGCCATTTTCAAGATCATGGCTTCCAAATACATACAGCCTATTGCCAAACACATGAGGTTCGCCATCAGGAATATGTTCACAAAGCGGAAGATATGGATTGTGACATTGTTTCTTCATAAAATCCCTCCTTATAATGTAATTTCCAATGCCTTTGTTTATATTAGACATATTATATGATTTTTCACGCTTTGTTCTGTCATTTTTACCTTTTTTTACTGTCAAAAGCAGACATCTTTTATGCATTTTGCAAACATTCTTTAACAACAAATAGTAATATTTATACACTTTGTATATAAACAATAAATAAAGGCTGCCGCAACAGAAAAATTTTATACAAAACATAGATATTTAATAGCAGCTAATTCTATATCTTGTATTAATTTTCATTAATGCGGCAACCTCGCTCTACTACTTCAAGTGTCTTAGAGATTACTCATAAAATTACTTTTCTATTCATCCGACAGGTCTGTTTTTTCCTCAAATGCTTCAAACAAATTCTTTAACATTAGTTCCAGATTCATCCGAAATACAAACTTTGATAATAGGATTATCTGTGATAGAATCATCCGCATACCTTGCCTCTAATAATCGGAAATTGTAACCTGTTCCAAATTCTTTGAAAATTGACATATTTCATATTATATTCTTTATTTTCTCTCTTCTAATTCTTTAACAATTTTGTCATATATTTTATCCAAATCAAAAAACATTAAGCATATAATTCCAATAATATTTGTTACAATTGGTATCCAAATAAATGCCATATCAATTGCTGTAATTGCAGATGCTGACTGCACTTTCAGACCTGAGTCAAATTTTCCCCATGCCAAAACCCATCCAAGCACAGCTGTTCCAACTCCAGAACCTACTTTCATGCAAAATGACGATGCCGCATTTCCCATTCCAGAATTGCCATAGCCATTTTTCCACTGACCATAAGTAATTGCATCCTGAAGCAATCCATACATTGCAGCACCACCAAAACCATCACCAATGCCCTTAATTATTGAACATCCAACCTGCCCTACAAGATTTGCTCCTACAATACCACTTCCCAAAAATCCAATTGTTGAAAATGTAAGTCCAATAATCATACAATTTCTTTTGCTTACTTTTTTCATAATAAATGGTGTACAAAACATTGTTACAATCTGAGCCATTGACATTGCATTTGCAATAGAAGAATAGCTTGTCACATCTCCAATAACATACTGTGCATAATACGCTGCGGATCCATAAAAACATGACATCATAAAATACATTACAAAAAGATTAATTACCATTAAAACCCAATATTTATTTGTAAATAATCCCTTTAGTCCCTCTAAAAATGTGATATTTTTCACTTCTCCATCTTCGTTCTTTACTTCTTCAACTACACGTTCTTTACAAGTAATGAACATAAAAATGTTTAAAACAATTGTTGAAATTCCAAGTATAATATATGTCTTCGTCCAACCATTCTGATTATACTGTTCTCCATTTCCCAATGTTTTTACCATCTTTAACACATATGTATTTACAGTCATTGTTCCTGCAGTTGCAAAAAGCATTCGGAAGTTTCCAAGTAATCCTCTTTCATACTGATTAGTTGTCATTAATCCATTCATTGCTGCATATGGTACATTAATACCGGTATAAAACACAGTTGATACTAGATTATATGTGAGAAACATATAAATAAACATTCCTTTTCCACTCAAACTATTTGGAACCGAAAACATCAGTACTGTCGCAATTGCCAATGGTACACATAATCTTAATATCCATGGTCTAGCTTTTCCAAATCGTGAATGTGTTCGATCAACAATTGTTCCCATAATCAAGTCCGAAACTCCATCAAATATTTTTGAAATTGCAATAATTGATGCTGCCATAGCAGGACTTGCATTTACCACATTCGTATAATACAACAGCAGAAAAGCACTAATTGATGAATATATCAAATTTGCAGAATAGTCTCCTACTCCATATCCAATCCTTTCTAGAAAAGATAATTTTACATCTGTATTACTATTTGTCTTCATTTTTTCTCCTTTTTTGTATCGTTAATCCATATCTTTTTTATCGTATTCACTAGGTATCCATCCCTGTGCTACACATTTTCCATAATCCCAACTGTCCCATCCATTCCATTCCGGATCATTAACAGTATCAAGAAGCATCTTATATGTCCAGAAAAAATAACCATTTCCATGCTTCCATGCTTCCAACTGTTCTTTGGCAAGTGTACTATAAATCTCTGTTTTTCTGTTTTCCGAAAATGTATTTTCTGTTGCTTCCACACCATTTATCGGTGACAATCCTCCCTTTGTATCAACTCCACAACCATACGAATTAAACAAAGACCACTCTCCACAAATAATTGGGAAATATTGTCTCATTTCATCTATATCTCTGACGAACTGTGTCCTAACAAATTGAATATAAGATTCTAAATTCTGTTCGCATCCTTCACATTCTGCATTCATCAAGTACTGATGCGTATCTAGAACTACATTTTTATACTTTTCTTCCTGCATGAATCCTTTCCATGCTCTAAGATTAAATCCATCATGAATCATAAATACTTTTTCTTCTGGCATGTATTTTCGCACCCTATCATATGCAATTTTATAGAATCTTTTTAAGAATTCCATTGGTACAGGACCACTTCCTTCTGCCATCTTTGAATCACGAGCTTTATATCGTTCCATCACGTCATATTCTTCCCATGCACTTTCTGTCAATGGCTCATTAACTGGCTGAATTCCCCACAGTTCTTCCCTTTTCCCATAACGTTGTGCCAACTTTTCCAATACACTTAATGTAAACTCTACATTTTCTGGATTTTGTGCCCATTTACATACACCTGAAAGTCCTCCATTATCAAATCCATTCTGACTTCCTGGCACTGTATGCAAATCCAAAAGTATTTTTAATCCATACTTGCCAGCCCAATTAAACGCTTTGTCTAATTCTTCAATACATCCAATAAATGGCGGACAGTCACCAAAAACAAAATACGGAATCGGAATTCTTATTGTATTGAGGCCAAATCCTTTTATCGTTGCAAAGTCCCTCTCTGTAATGTATTCCTTTCTGTGCATTCGTATACGGTCTTCATAAACTTCTCTCGATAATTCCTGTGGTAAATAGTATTCATCGTCCGCATTTGTATTATAAAAAACAGATGGACTCATCCATTTTTCAAGCACAAGCCAATTGCCCAAATTCACTCCTTTAATATACATCGATCATTCTCTCTATTCTTTTTAGTGCATGTTCAACAAAATCCTTGATTTTACTGGCTTTATTGA
>NZ_JAHLQE010000114.1 GCF_018918235.1 Eubacterium sp. MSJ-13 | reverse complement strand
AGCAGCTAATAGTGTTATGAGCAAGTAGCAAAGCGGATTGCGAATATCCGCTTGACTGAAGTGAAATAGAAGAAACACTTAATTTTACTATCTTTTTTGTTGTAATTTAACAAAAAATGATTGATAAAAATATCAAAGTCAGAGAATCGAGGCACAAAAATGAACAGTGAAAATGGAGTATCAGATGATTTTCGCAAACGTTTACATTGTACGATGGCATTCATAGGAGGATATATCGGGGCATATGCACTTTTAAACAGGGCGGATGTATTTGGAAATGCACAGACAGCCAATCTTATCCATGTAGCGATGAGTATAGTCGGAACGGATTTTTTTGATCTTTTTGTAAGACTTGGCGGTGTGGCAATCTACATGGCAGGTGTGGCACTTGCTGTTATATGGCCCAAAATTACAAAGATAAGCGTTCATTATCTTGCAATCATAGTAGATGCAATTGCATTTATAATGCTTGGATTTTTCCAAAAAGACATGGACATAATGATATCGCTGTATCCGATCTTTTTTGCCGCAGCGATTCAGTGGACTTCATTTTCCGGAGTTTACGGATATAACTGTTCGACGATATTTTCTACAAACAACCTTAAACAGTTTACTATGGCGGGAGTTGAGTATCTTTGCAGCCATGACAAAAAATTCAGCCATAAAGCGAAGTTCTATGGAAGTGTACTTATAACATATCATCTTGGTGTTGCCTGTGAATTTTTTGCAAATCAGTCATTTGGTATAAGATCTTCATGGCTCGGACTTGTGGCTGTGGCAGTAGCATTCGTTATGGTAGCCATTGAGCAGGGAATGTTATCAGGGTTATTTGTCACTGTTCATTCGCAGGCCTGAATTTGTTTGGGGTATTATAAGTATTGACTGAGTTGAAAGCGAGGGATGCTTCCTAACCAGAACTCAGGAATATGAAAATTTAGAAAAAGTTTGATAAACATTATATAATAACTGAGTAGCAATATGCGTAAATCCGAGTTTATGGATTTACGCATATTTTTAAGTAAAAATGGTTATTGTTCGTACCGTAGATGTGAACATTAACCAAAAATGGAGGAATATATATGAGTGAGATAAAAAAAGAAAATCCGTTGGAGGTACTTCCGATAAATAAATTGCTGGTAAAATTCTCAGTGCCAAGCATAATTGCCATGCTGGTAACGGCGTTGTATAACATTGTAGATCAGTTCTTTATCGGACAGGCTGTAGGTTCACTTGGCAATGCGGCAACGAGCATATCATTCCCGTTGTCGATAACCTGTATTGCCATAGCATTATTGTTTGGAATAGGCGGTGCGTCAGCATTCAATCTCTCAATGGGAGCAGGGGACAAAAAGACAGCGGCTTATTATATCGGAAATGCTGCGGCAATGTTATTTTTATGCGGACTTATTTTATGCCTTGTAAGTGAGATATTTTTAAGACCTATGCTTTTATTTTTCGGTTCATCAGATAAAGTGCTTCCCTATGCAATGACATACACGAGGATAACAGCTATAGGTTTTCCACTTGTC
This sequence comes from Eubacterium sp. MSJ-13, assembly GCF_018918235.1. Taxonomy (GTDB): domain Bacteria; phylum Bacillota; class Clostridia; order Lachnospirales; family Lachnospiraceae; genus Butyribacter. The sequence continues at coordinate 10,600 of NZ_JAHLQE010000114.1, read as the reverse complement.
ATCCTGACAGCAGGCGGCGGTCATCTTATAAGAGCCGATGGAAATCCGAATATGGCAATGATATGTAATCTTATCGGAGCAGTAATAAATACTATATTAGATGCGATATTTGTTTTTGGAATGAACATGGGAATGGCAGGGGCAGCATTTGCAACGATAATAGGACAGTTTGTATCGGCAGTCGTTGTAGTTGTTTATATGCTTCACTATAAAACGGTAAAACTGCAGAAAAAGCATCTTGTAGTTCGGGCAAAATATATAGGCAGAGTGGCGGCACTAGGCGGCTCACCATGCAGTAATCAGGTTGCTATGATGATAGTACAGATAATCTTAAACAAATCATTGAAGCATTACGGCTCGCTGTCAGTATACGGCGAGGATATTCCGGTAGCCTGTGTCGGCATCATAACAAAAGTAAACCAGATGTTTTTTTCATTTGTAATAGGTCTGTCACAGGGGCTTCAGCCAATCGCAAGTTTTAATTATGGAGCAAGGAAATTTGACAGAGTAAAAAGTGCATACAAAAAATCAATGTTATGCGGATTTACAATGTGTATCATAGCATTTATAATGTTTCAGTTTTTCCCAAGACAGATAATATCGGTATTTGGAAAAGGTGACGAAACTTACTATACATTTGCGGTGAATTATTTCAGGATATTTTTATTCTGCACCTGTGTAAACTGCTTACAGCCGATAACATCAACATTCCTTACGGCAATCGGAAAACCAAAAGGAGGTATGTTCTTATCACTTACAAGACAGATAATCTTTTTACTTCCTCTAGTCGTGGTACTGCCGCTTATCATGGGAATAGACGGAATAATGTATGCAGGGCCTATAGCGGATGGGCTCGCAGCGGTTGTAGCTATTGTTATGATAAGGAAAGAATTTTCGAGAGAGGAATATATGGTGAATGGGTAATGCAGTTGACATCTATTCATTGCTAATGTAATAAAGAACGGTTATAATGAAATCTGGCAGATATTGATGAGTAGTTTTATAAGAAAAAACTTAAAAAGTTAATAGAAAAATAGAAAATGAGGAATAAACAATGAACGATATAAATGTAAAATACAGTGACATAAAAACATGGGATAAGGATTCATATGTACTTGTTGATATGCGTGACGATTCGTCAGTCGGATATGGAATGATACCGGGGGCGGTTCATATACCGGAGGAAGATATAGACGAGAAGATAGAGGAAGTATCAGCAGGAAAAAAAGTTGTTATATATTGCACAAGAGGAGTATTCAGTGCTGAGTGTGCGGGAAAACTCAGAGAACAGAAAAATATTGAAGCCTACAGTCTTGAGGGCGGATATACGGGATGGATACTTGAAAACATCAGGCTTGAAGAAGAAAAAGAGGAAGACGGCAGCAGGAAAGATGATATAGAAAAAAGCATCAGAAAGAAATTTCATAAGCAGCTTTTCTCAAAATTTGCGAAAGCGATAAATACTTATGAACTCGTAAAAGAGCATGACAAGATAGCTGTCTGTATATCAGGTGGAAAAGACTCAATGCTTATGGCAAAACTTTTTCAGGAACTCAAACGACACAATAAATTTGAATTTGAACTTGTATTTCTTGTAATGGACCCCGGTTACAGCGAGGCAAACAGAAAAGTAATAGAAAACAATGCAAAACTTATGGATATTCCGATAACGGTATTTGAGTCAACAATATTTGATGCAGTGTATGAAGTTGAAAAATCACCATGCTATCTCTGTGCAAGAATGAGGAGAGGTTATCTTTACAATAAAGCAAAAGAACTAGGCTGTAATAAGATAGCACTCGGCCATCACTATGACGATGTGATAGAAACAATCCTTATGGGAATGTTATACGGCGGTCAGGTGCAGACAATGATGCCAAAACTTCACAGCCAGAACTTTGAGGGCATGGAACTTATAAGACCGATGTATCTTATAAGGGAGGATGACATAAAGCACTGGCGAGATTACAATAACCTTCATTTTATACAGTGTGCATGCAGATTTACAGACACTTGTACTACCTGTAGGACAGACGGCAGCACTGTGTCGAAGAGAATGGAGATAAAAAATCTCATAGCAGAATTAAAAAAGACAAATCCGTTTGTCGAGAGTAATATATTTAAAAGTGTTGAGAATGTCAATCTGAAGACGATAGTTGCTTACAAAAAGGACGGTGTAAAACACAGCTTTTTGGAAAGTTACGATAAACAGTAAAACAGATTAGGAACTTGAAAACCATATCCTTATTATGATAAACTGTAACCGAAAGGCAGATTTGTGAGTGCTTTAATACTATCAAGTAAGCAGCAGAGCGGATTGTGAAATCCGTTTGACAGTGTAATCAGACAAGGAGGGGAAAGAAGATGGCGAGAAAAATCAGTGCCATGCGTGCAGAAGAAAAATTAGGCGGATTTGCAACAGCAAAGAAGCATATAACAGTACAGTATCATGAGCGTGAACGCTCGTTAGACAACCTGCTCAGCCTTATCAGGCGTGATGTAGTAGAGAACCACGGGATAGCAGATGAAGATATCACAGAAGTAAATGTATATATCAAACCCGAAGAAAATGCTGTATTTTATGTTATAAACGATAAGCTTCAGGGACAGATTGAATTTTGAGGGGAAACTGGTATGAAAATTAAATATTTTCATACTTAGGATTTGTGTCTGCGCACACTTGGCACAAATCTTATGTGTGAAATATATTATATTTCACACTATGCACAAAAACGTGTGCAGAAATGAGGATTAAAATGGCAATCACATTTGTTGTGGCAAATCAAAAAGGCGGCATAGGAAAAACAACAACAGCGACTACACTCGCGGGCGTACTCGGAAAGAAACATAAGACACTTCTCATAGATGCAGATCCACAGGGTAACAGCAGTGCTACATATCAGGCAAAGATAAAAGATCAGGCGACACTTTATGATGTAATGGTCGATACAGACCGCATACCTTTAGAGGAAGCAATACAGCATCTTGAGAACGGAGATATCGTAGCATCAGATCCGTTACTCATAAAGGCAGAAAAGTTGCTTGATGGAGATGTTGAGGGGCTTTATAGATTAAAGGATGCGATAGAGGAACTTGAAGGCTATGATTACATAGTCATCGACACAGCTCCGGCTCTTGGCGTTGTATTATACAACAGTCTTATAGCAGCGGACAGAGTTATCATTCCGATTACAGCAGATGCATATTCAATGCAGGGAATAAACCAGCTTTACAGTACGATAAAGGCAGTACAGAAAAGACAAAATCCGTCATTAAAGATAGAAGGACTTTTGCTTGTAAAATATTCAGGGCGCTCAAATCTTGAGAAAAATATGCTTGAGGAACTCAAAGAAACAGCAGAAAGCATGGGAACAAAATTGTTTGAGACAAAGATAAGAGAGTGTGTAAAAACAAAAGAAGCACAAACGGCAAATAAACTTCTTATAGATTATGCTCCAAATTGTACCACCATGCAGGATTATAATGAACTAGTTAAGGAGATAGTCTGAAAATTTTCAATTTTCAGACTCAAGATTTGTGCTTCGCACAAACTTGATATGCACAAAAGACAGTGCAAGAATAGAGATAGTGTGAAAAATCCATATATGCAAATGGTTTTTCGGAGGGACAGATGGAATCGCCGAGACAGATATTGAAAACGGCGTATGAGGCAAGAATGATACAAAATGATATTTTGTGGCTTGAGGCACTAAGAGCGAGAAATAATGTTAATGTTGCACATGCATATAATAATGGTGTTGCATTAGATATAATAAAAGAAACAAAAAATAATTATTACAATATATTTGTGGAATTAAAAGAAACGATAGACAAAAACTGGCTTTAGAAGAAAGGACGATCATGCCAAAACTATACTTTACAAGACACGGGCAGACAATATGGAATGTTGAGGGCAAAGTCTGTGGAGCAACAGACATTGAACTTACTGAGCTTGGTCACGAGCAGGCAAAAGAACTTGGTGAGCACATAAAAGCGGATAAGAACATAAAAATAGATGAGATAGTAGCGTCACCACTTATAAGAGCAAAAAACACGGCTGAACATATCTCAGAGATAACAGGCATCCCAATGCACACGGATATGCGTGTCATTGAGCAGAACTTTGGAAAATATGAGGGTGGTGGCAGACGCAGCGAAGAATTTACGGCGGCAAAAAATCATTTTATTGACAACTTTGACGGCGGAGAATCCATGTTAAAAGTTGCAGCGAGAGTTTATAACATATTGGATGAGATGAAAAAAGATAAGGATAAGACTTATCTCATCGTAGCTCACAATGGCATAGCAAGAATTGTAAATTCATATTTCAATGATATGACAAATGAGGAGTTTGCATCGTATGGGATAAAGAACTGTGAATTGCTTTGCTATGAATTTACGGATTGATAAAATATTGCTTAGGATAAAATGAAGATTGCCTTATGACTGAAAAATGGAAGATGGTAATTTGAAAAGAATAAACAAAATAATATGTTTCGTTTGACATCAATCAATTTTAAGGTGTGAGGGGTGACATTATGGGAAGGTTTGTAAATGCTGGAAAAAGTGCATTTCAGGTGGCTTTAAATTCTGAAATATATGTAGACAAGACAGGACTGCTCGAATACACAAACAAGGTTATTGACACGAAACAGGGATATATATGTAACAGCCGTCCGAGAAGATTTGGAAAATCGATCACAGCCGATATGCTCACAGCGTACTATAGCAGAGATTGTGATTCTAAGGAAATGTTTTCAAACCTTGAGATAAGTAGAAATAAGGAATTTGAAAAACATCTGAACAAATATGATGTCATCCATATAGATATCCAGTGGTGCATTGGGGCAGCAGGCGGGGCAGACAAAGTAATACCATACATTGAAAAAAATGTTACGGGTGAACTCAGACAGTATTATCCGAAAGAACTGCCTGAAAATATAAATTCGTTGCCGGAAGCATTGTCGGGCATAAATGCATCTACGGAACAAAAGTTTATCATAATCATTGATGAGTGGGATGTGCTTATCAGGGATGAAGCACACAATGATAAAATTCAGACTGAGTATATAGATTTTTTGAGAAATCTGTTCAAGGGGACAGAACCTACAAAATATATACACCTTGCATATCTGACAGGTATTTTGCCTATAAAAAAGATAAAGACACAGTCAGCACTCAACAACTTTGATGAATTTACGATGATAGATTCGAGTGCATTTGCGGCGTATATAGGATTTACCGACAGCGAGGTAAAAAAGTTATGTAAAAAGTATGAAAAGGATTATGAACAGGTAAAACACTGGTATGATGGTTATATACTTGGTGATTATCAGGTTTATAATCCGATAGCCGTTGTAAATCTTATGACAAAAGGCGGCAAATTTAAAAGCTACTGGTCGCAGACAGGAAGTTATGAAGCAATTGTGCCGCTTATAAATATGGATTTTGACGGGCTGAAAGCTGCAATTATTGAAATGCTTAGTGGAGCAAATGTAAAAGTTAATATAAATTCTTTTAAGAATGATACTTTGAACTTTGCAAATAAGGATGATGTGCTGACATATCTTATCCATTTGGGGTATTTGGGATATGATGAGGCTATGCAGACTGCTTTTGTGCCAAATGAAGAAATACGGCAGGAACTTATCGTAGCAGTAGAAAGCACAAAATGGAATGAGCTTGGCAGATTTTTGAAAGAATCTGAGAGATTGCTTGAAGCGACACTCGATATGGACGAACAAACGGTTTCAAGAGAGATAGAAAAGATACATGATGATTACACATCAATAATAAGATATAACGATGAAAATTCTTTGAGCAGTGTACTTGCGATAGGATATTTAAGTGCGATGCAGTATTATTTTAAACCGATAAGGGAACTGCCGACAGGCAGGGAATTTGCGGATTTTATATTCATACCGAAACCGCAGTATCTAAGCTATTATCCCGCACTTGTAGTAGAATTAAAATGGAATAAAAAAGTTCAAACTGCAATGCAGCAGATAAAAGAGAAGAAATATCCTGAGGCAATCAGCCGGTATACAGGAGATATGCTGCTCGTTGGAATAAATTATGATAAAAAGACAAAGCAGCATGAATGTATAATAGAAGAGTATGATACGGTACAATAATAGAATAGTAAGTTTGACATTGTCTGTCAGGCTGTTCAACGATGATTGAACGATAACAAGTAAGTCAAATGTATAACAGAAAAAAATGATAGACAGACTGTCATATTAAAAATAAATACAGTATATCGACATTAGATAGAAATACTGACAAGGAGGAAATCCATGTACTATATAGGAAATCATTTATCAGCATCAAAGGGCTTTACCGCAATGGGCAAGGCAGCAGTAAAACTTGGTGGCAACACTTTTGCATTTTTCACGAGAAATCCCCGTGGCGGCAAAGCAAAAGCAATAGATGAAAAAGACATTGAAAAATTTCTGGCATTTGCAAAAGAGCATGAATTTGGAAAGATAGTAGCACACGCTCCTTATACGATGAATCTCTGTTCGGCAAAAGAAGATATACGAAATTTCTCAAAAGAAATGATAGCAGATGACATGAAGCGAATGGAATATATTCCGGGCAACTATTACAATTTTCATCCGGGTTCACATACGGGACAGGGTGTGGAGACTGGGATAGAATATATCGCACAGACATTAAATGAGATAATCAAACCTGAGCAGTCAACGACAATACTTCTTGAGACCATGGCGGGCAAGGGAAGTGAGATAGGAAGAAGTTTTGAGGAAATAAGAACGATAATAGACAAAGTAGAACTTGATGACAAACTTGGAGTATGCTTTGATACATGTCATGTATGGGATGCAGGCTACGACATAGTGGATAACCTTGACGGGGTATTAGAGGAGTTTGACAAAGTCATAGGACTTGACAGACTAAAGGCGGTTCATTTCAATGACAGTATGAATGTCTGTGGTTCCCACAAAGACAGGCATCAGAAGATAGGGCAGGGAAATATAGGGGCAGAAGCCATGAAGCGTGTAGCACTCCACCCTGTATTAAAAGGCAAGCCTTTTATACTTGAGACACCGAATGACGATGAGGGATATGCAGCAGAAATAGCAATGTTTAAAGAATGGATGGGTGAGTAAGTAATGGAAAGAAATGTAGACATGGCTCAGATATCTGACGGAAAAAGATATACATCAAATGACCTTGCAAAACTTGGATGCGGAGACTGTGCAGGATGCAGTAAATGCTGTCATGGCATGGGTGAGTCGATAATACTCGATCCATATGACATATACAGTCTTACCACAAACTTAGAAACAACATTTAATGAACTAATAAAAGACAAACTGAGTCTTTCAGTCGCAGACTTGATAATATTACCGCACCTCAACTTAAAAGCAGCCGATGAAGGCTGCCTTTTCCTTAATGGGGATGGCAGATGCAGTATACATTCGTTCAGACCGGGGATATGCAGGCTTTTTCCACTCGGAAGGATTTATGAGGACGAAGGTTTCAGCTATTTTTTACAGGTAAACGAATGTGCAAAACAAAACAGAACGAAAGTAAAGATAAAAAAATGGCTCGGAATACCAAATCTTAGTCAGTATGAAAATTATATAAACACATGGCATTATTTTCTTAAAAATATGAAATCTTTTCTTGAAGAACAAAATAATGATAGTATGGCGAAAAAAATCAATCTTTATATATTGAAGATATTTTTTGAAGAACCATATGATAATGAAGATTTTTATAAACAATTTGAACTGAGGATGCGGAGGATGCAGCAGATTTTTTAATTTGTTAGTGAGCAAAACTAAGGAGGCTGTGGAGATTGTGCAATCTTATAGACTGTATTGTTAGTTTTGCAGGAATTAATTTTGAAAAGTAATAGAAAAATATAAGGAATTGTCTGATTGTTGTTTGGTTAAAGATTAAAAAATCTGTATAGTAGATATTGGATTTGTAGTAGATATTTAGTTTGCAAAAGGTAGAAAAATATATAAATTGTTGATAGATATTATAGAAAACAGGGGGATAAAGGATGAGAATACCTGGAAGTTTAAAACAGGGTGGTACGATTGGTTTTGCAGCTCCTTCATTTGGCTGCAATATTGAGCCATACAAAACAGCATTTAATAATGCGCTTAAGACATTTGAAAAAATGGGTTATAAAACAAAGCTGGGGCAGAACTGTTATGCCGGGGAGGGGGTTGGTATAAGCAATACACCTGTAAAGTGTGCAGATGAGATAAATTCATTTTTATGCGGAGAGTATAATGGTGATATTTCTGCTCTTTTTTCATGCGGCGGTGGTGAGCTTATGTGTGAGATATTGGATTATGTGGATTTTGAGAGAATAAAAAAATCAAAACCCGTGTGGTTCTTAGGTTATTCTGACAATACCAATCTTACATTTCTTTTGCCGACTATCTGCGATACAGCAGCCATCTACTCGCCGTGTGCTCCAGCATATGGGATGGAGCCGTGGCATCCGGCACTCAAAGATACATTTGATATACTTACGGGAAAGTCAGATATGGCTCATGGCTATGATAAGTGGGAAAAGGAATCATTAAAAAATGACGAAAATCCGCTTGTGCCATATAATGTAACGGAAAAAACAGAGATTAAAAAGTTTGGTGCTGGTAAGGATGATGAGAAAACAGAAATTTCAGGCAGACTTATCGGTGGATGTCTTGACTGTCTGTCAAACCTTGTCGGAACAAAGTTTGATAAGGTATCAGAGTTTAATGAGAAATATGAGGAGGATGGTATCATATGGTTTATGGAGTCATGTGACTTAAATCCGATGGCGATAAGACGAGCAATATGGCAGCTTGACCATGCAGGATGGTTTAAACATGTCAAAGGTTTTCTTATAGGAAGACCGTTGTGTCTTGACGAGGAGATATTGGGCGTAGACAGATACAATGCAGTATATCCTCTCCTTGAAAAATATGATGTGCCGATAATAATGGACCTCGATATAGGACACACAGCGCCAATGATGCCGGTGGTATCCGGGGCAAAGGCGGAAGTTACGATTGAGGATGGGAAGATTGATGTAGTATATTTTAGGGACTGAGGGGTAAAGAAGTTCTGATAGGGAAATCACATATAGAAATGCTTTTTGGTGTAGCTTTAATAAAAATATATTAAAAAGGGGAGAGATATATGGCAAGAACAGTAGGGATAGGAAAACAGGATTTTGAAAAAGTGATAAATGAACATTGCTTTTACATAGATAAAACAGGTTTTATAAAAGAATGGTGGGAAAATAAGGATGATGTAACGCTAATCACCCGTCCGCGTCGTTTCGGAAAAACGCTAAATCTTGATATGCTCCGCTGCTTCTTTTCAAGTGAATATGCAGACAGAGGAGAACTATTTGAAGGTCTTGACATATGGAAAGAAGAAAGATACCGTGAAATACAGGGAACATATCCTGTAATATTTCTCAGCTTTGCTGGAATAAAGCAGACGAAATATGATGAAACAGTTATAAAGATAAAGGATGAAATTGTAAGGATTTATAATCAATATGATTATATACTAAAAAGTGATTTGTATAATTATAACGAAAGAATACAGTACCAGTCTGTTTGTACAGGTATGAGTGATACTGTTGCACAGGAGGCTTTAAAAAATCTTTCAGATTATTTGAATCGCTATTATGGTAAGAAAGTAATAATCTTTCTCGATGAATACGACACACCAATGCAGGAAGCCTATGTAAATGGCTATTGGGAAGAACTGGTGTCATTTACAAGAAGCCTGTTTAACTCCACATTTAAGACAAACCCTTACCTGGAAAGAGCAATAATGACAGGAATTACAAGGGTATCGAAAGAAAGCATTTTTAGTGACCTTAATAATCTTGTCGTAGTCACCACTACATCAAAACAGTATGAAACATCATTTGGATTTACGGAAGAAGAAGTATTTAATGCACTTGACGAGTATGGACTTTCTGACAAGAAAGAGGAAGTCAAGACATGGTATGATGGTTTCACATTTGGAGATAAAAAAGATATCTATAATCCGTGGTCGATAATCAATTTTTTGAAATTTAAGAGCTTCAAAACATATTGGGCTGACTCAAGTTCAAACGGACTTATAAACAGCCTTGTACAGAAAGGAAGTCCATATGTAAAAACAATGGTTGAAACACTTATAAGCGGTAAAACTATAAATGTGATGATAGATGAACAGATAGTGTTTTCAGAATTGGATTATTCGGAAGAGGCGTTATGGAGTCTTATGCTTGCAAGTGGGTATTTAAAGGTTATCTCAATGGAAGAATTGAATATGACATGGGAAAGCGATGGCGAATATGAGCTTGCTTTGACGAATCTTGAAATATTATTTATGTTCAGAAAAATGATATTCAGGTGGTTCAGTCCTGCAAAGCGTGAAACGAATGAATTTATAAAAGCACTTATAACTGGAGACCTGGAAAGTATGAACATTTATATGAACGATGTCGCATTAAGCACATTTAGCCTGTTTGATACCGGAAAAAAAGTTTCAGAAAAAAGAGCACCTGAAAATTTAGCCTCATGCTACGACTGTCAAGGAGTAGCTAATGGCTCAAGTTTGAACGATA
>NZ_JAHLQE010000135.1 GCF_018918235.1 Eubacterium sp. MSJ-13 | reverse complement strand
AGAATTATTAGCGGTTTTGAACTATCAAAAAGTACACTTTTTGATAGTTCATTTTTTATTAAATACAAAAACAAAAAAGGATAATGACCATTTGAGACTTTAACCTCTCAACAATCATTATCCTTTTTATATACTTTATTTGATAAAAAATATTTTCACTTTATAATAATCGCAACAATATCGTAGCAATTTCAAACTTCAAATATCATCTTCTAAATTATGCCAATTCCTTTATAAAGCTCTCAATCCTGTCAAGTCCTTTCTCAATCTGCTCAATAGATATAGCATAAGAAAGGCGGAAACAATCAGGGAATCCGAAGTCTGCACATGGTACGATTGCCGTATTATACTCATTGATAAGTATGTCTGCCATCTGTGGAACACTTTCTATTTTAGTTCCCTTATATGACTTTCCGAGTACCGCACTACCGTCTACGAATACATAAAATGCTCCCATTGGCTCAAGTGTATCAAGAAGCGGCATATCGCAGATTCTCTTATACATATATTTGCGGCGTTTATCAAATTCAGCGTGCATTTTCTCTACTGAATCCTGTGGGCCTGTAAGGGCTTCTACTGCTGCCTTCTGTGCGATAGAATTCGGATTTGATGTCTGGTGGCTCTGTACGCTTCCCATCATCTTTGCGATTTCTTTTGATGAACCTGTATAACCGATTCTCCATCCTGTCATCGCATAGCTCTTTGCAAGTCCGCTACATGTGATAGTTCTGTCATATATGTCTTTTCCAAGTGATGCAATACTTATATGTTTCTGCTCTCCATAAACAAGCATCTCATACATTTCATCTGCTACTACATAGAAGTCTTTTTCTACTGCAACTTTTGCTATGGCACGAAGTTCTTCTTCTGTGTAAAGCATTCCTGTTGGATTGTTTGGTGTATTTAATACAAGTGCCTTTGTCTTGTCTGTTACTGCTGCCGCAAGATCCTCTGCTGTAAGTTTGAAGTTCTGCTCTTTTGTTGTCGTAACGATAACAGGCACTCCACCTGCAAGTTTTACTATCTCAGGATAACTGAGCCAGAATGGTGCAGGGATGATAACCTCATCACCAGGATTTAAGAGTGCAGTAAATATATTTGTAAGTGAATGTTTTCCACCATTGCTTATAACTATCTGATCCGGAGCATAATCAAGTCCGTTAAATTCCTTAAATTTTTTAGATATAGCTTCTTTTAATTCATTTGTTCCTGAAGCTGGTGTGTACTTTGTAAAACCGTCTTTAATAGCTTTGATAGCTGCTTCACAGATGTTTTCAGGTGTGTTGAAATCAGGTTCGCCTGCTCCAAATCCAACTACATCTTTTCCCTGTGCCTTAAGTTCTTTCGCTTTCGCTGTAATTGCAAGAGTTGACGAAGGTTTAACTGCTGCTGCTTTCTTTGATAATTCTAATGACATGTCTCTAACCTCATTCCTGCGACTTTATCGCATAAGTAATTTAATATTTTATTTTTACGCCTGTATCATAAATATCATCAAATGAAATCTATTCATGATACAATTGTAATTATCTCACAATACATATATGTGCGTCAATATATATGTTAACAATTATATCAAAAAAATATACCTTAAAATTGTAAAAATTAACAAAAACTTTACAATTTCAAGGTATAATAATGTGATTTTATGTTTATTCTTAATTTTCTTAATTCTTAAAACTATGTATAGGTGCCGGAATCCTTCCACCTCTGTTTACAAATTCGCTGCAGTCAAACTGATTTACAGGCATTACAGGTGCATATCCTAACAATCCTCCAAACTCTACCATCTCTCCGACTTTCTTTCCCGGAACAGGTATAAGCCTTGCCGCCGTTGTTTTCTGGTTTATCATTCCGATAGCCATCTCATCTGCAATGATTCCCGCTATTGTCTCCGGCTTTGTGTCTCCCGGTATCGCTACCATGTCAAGTCCAACTGAGCAGACACATGTCATGGCCTCAAGCTTTTCAAGCGTGAGTGCTCCATCCTGAACGGCATTTATCATTCCCTGATCCTCACTTACAGGGATAAATGCTCCGCTCAGACCTCCTACATATGAAGATGCCATTACGCCGCCTTTTTTAACCTGATCGTTTAGCATTGCCAGTGCTGCTGTAGTTCCCGGTGCTCCTGCTCTCTCAAGTCCCATCTCCTCGAAGATATCTGCGATACTGTCTCCGATTGCAGGTGTAGGTGCGAGTGAGAGGTCGATTATTCCAAATGGTATGTCAAGTCTCTTTGATGCCTCGAGTGCAACAAGCTGACCTACTCTCGTAATCTTAAATGCAGTCTTTTTAATCTTTTCGCAGAGTGCTCCAAAGTCAAGTCCGTGAGCCGATTCAAGTGCTTTTCTCATAACACCTGGTCCACTTACTCCTACATTTATTATCTCATCAGCTTCAGTTACACCGTGGAATGCTCCTGCCATAAACGGATTATCGTCAGGTGCATTACAGAATACAACAAGTTTTGCACATCCATTACAGTCACAGTCAACTGTTATATCAGCAGTCTCACGGACAATGTCACCCATAAGTCTTACAGCATCCATATTTAATCCTGTTTTTGTTGAGCCGACATTTACTGAACTGCACACGAAGTCTGTAGCCTTAAGAGCCTCAGGAATCGAACGGATAAGAAGCTCATCACTCTTTGTCATTCCCTTTGAGACAAGTGCAGAATATCCACCGATAAAGTTTACACCGACTTCCTTTGCAGCTTTGTCAAGTGTTTTTGCTATCGTCACATAATCCTCAGGTGTTTTACATGCAGAACCTCCGATAAGTGCAATAGGTGTAACCGATATTCTCTTGTTTACGATAGGAATACCATATTCAAGTTCGATAGCTTTTCCTGTAGGAACAAGGTCTTTTGCAACAGTTGTTATACGGTTATATATTTTCTCATTTAATCTGTCAAGATCATCATCTATACAATTTAAAAGGCTTATACCAAGTGTAATTGTTCTTACATCAAGGTTTTCCTTCTCGATCATATCATTAGTTTCTTTAACTTCTGCTATATTTATCATACTAACCCTCATTTCTGCACACGTTTTTTGTGCATATCGAGTTTGTGTCAAGTGTGCGCAGACACAAATCTTGGGTGTGAAAAATCTTGCATATATGGATTTTTCACACTAACCTCTTTCTGAGGAGCTTGTACCCCTCCTGATACAGGCAAGTCCACAATCACCACTTATCGCTCTACGCAATAGAAATGGGGGACTTCCTTGATAATGTTAAATTCTGTGCATCTTATCAAAAATATCCTCACGCTGAGCCTTTATCGTACAGCCCATATCCTCGCCAATCTTTTCAAGGTCACTGTTAAATCCTGCAAAGTCTGTTTTACACTCTGCCACATCAGCAATCATCATCATATTGAAAAATCCGCCTACGATAGTCTGTGAAATATCAAGAATGTTTACATTGTTCTCTGCAAGATATGTACATACTTTTGCGATAATACCAACACTGTCCTTACCTACTACTGTTATAACTGTTTTTTTCATTTTATCTATCCCTCATTTCTGCACACATTTTTATGTATAGTGTGAAATATAATGTATTTTACACCTAAGATTTGTGTCAAGTGTGCACAGGCACAAATCTTAGGTATTAAAATTTTCACACCTTTATCTTAAAGCACGACCATTTTGGACGGCTCGTCTCTCTTTGCTACCGACAGGTCAAAACTAAGTTCTTTTAATCCCATCTCCTCCCACAACTGACATTTTACTGCTTCAAATGCAAGCTGTGGATAGTTGTTTTCCTTTGACAAATGTGCAAGAAAGGCATATTTTAAATTTTTATTTATCACCCTGCACAACAGACTTCCTGAGTCTTCATTTGATAAGTGACCGTATTCACCCAATATTCTCCGCTTAAGCTGATATGGATATCTTCCTGCCTCCAGCATACTTATATCATGATTAGCTTCTATAAAAAGTACATCTGTATCTTTTAAGTGGTCTATCGTATAATCGTCATACTTTCCAAGGTCAGTCGCTATGCTTGCCTTATGACCTTCCGCAGTAAGTGTATACCCGACAGGATCTGCGGCATCATGTGATGTTGAAAATGGCATTACTGTTATCCCGCCCATAGCTACCGGTTCATCGGCGTGTACCTCAAAAAGATGGTTCATCGAGATAACACCTTTTTTGTCCTTGAGTCTTATGGCATCAAGTGTTCCGCCAGTCGCATAGACGGGCGTGTCAAACATCTTGACCATCATATTTATCCCCTGAATATGGTCACTGTGTTCATGTGTTACAAATATCCCGTTTAACTGTTCAGGAGCGACACCTATCTTTTTAAGTCCTTCAACTATCCTTTTGCGGCTCACTCCCGCATCTATCAAAATGTTCGTGTCACCACTGCCAACATAGGTACAGTTTCCACTGCTGCCGCTGGCAATACTGCATACTCTCATAACTACCTCATTTCTCTACTATATCCCATCTTTTAGTCCTCGTTCTCACACATAGCAAGTTTGTGCAAAGCACAAATCTTGAGTGTGAAAATTTTAATTTTCACACTACCCACTGTATCACAACAACATCTCCATCATTTACTGGTGTCATAAAGTCTCCATGTACACCATTCACCGATGTTTCAAGATGATCGCCGTGGGCTACTGATGTATCGACAGGATAAAAATCAAGTACATCTACAAGAATATATTTTTCTTTTCCTTTCATGATAACTGTGTCACCATTTACAGTAACGGTAATATCATGTCCTCCTGTCTGTCCGTTCTTGGCAGCCAGTACATGATTTGTTTCATCATCTGACTGTCCTGTCACTGCCTCATCCGTTTGCTGTTCTGTACCATCTGTATCACCTGAGATATTTTGATTTTCTGCACCATCTGTATCGCCCGTGGCATTTTCCTGTTCCCCGGCAGTTTCTCCTCCGGTACTGTGGGTTTCAATATCCTGCATGTCAGAAGTTTTATCTTTCTCCTGTACTTCTGCAGCATCTTTTGTAACATTCATTTCATTGTCAGCTACAATGTCATCTGAAGTCATGTCTACAACTTCCTCTGTCACTTCCATACTGCTGACACTTTCTGAGTCAATCAACTCATCTTCATCATCACTTATCGCAGAATCATCTTTCTCACTTAAACCTGTAATACCAGAACCATCTGTTTCTGATTTTTCCTCAATATCCTCTATTGAATAAACTGTTTCCTCCGGAAATTCAGGTTCTCCATACATCTCAAAAAGTTCTGTATAATTAGGTTCTTCCTTCTTAATTTCACATAATATAGAAAAATTGTCATAAACCTTTGTGTCCATATCAGCAGGCACATTGTTTACATAAACTTTTCCACAATATATTATATCCATAAATTCAAGAACCTGTTTCAATGTATAATAATCCTGAAATTCTATCGCATCACCGTCTTTGATACCATAAAAACCAGATACAAACTCTCCGTTTACTATAACAAATCTCGGACATAAGACCTCTTTCTTATTGAAAGTAAATTTAATCGTGGCTTTATATTCAGGTATATCTTCGATTTCAAGTTCAGCATCTTGACCTGCCGTAGACGGCTTTATGTCTATCTTTGCATTCTGTGTGACTGGCGTATTCATACCAACTTCTACACCATTCATCTTTATTACACTTGATTCTCCCTGCTTACCTCTAAGCATCCTCTTTTCGCCGTTTACCGTATAGATAATGCTTTTTCCTCTCTTAGGGAACAAGTCTTCATTTGGAAATCCAACATTTAATGCCGCATCTATAACTGTCAGTTTTCCATTGTCATATAATTTGATTCTCTCATCATTTATGTTTACAAAGATAAAATTATTCCTCTGCTCATAGAAGTTCAAGCATATACCAACAGGTGTTACGAGAAGTGAATCTACTTTGATATCATCCTGCATAAATGTAATATTGCCCATAACTTCTGAACCTCTGAGTGCAACCCTCTCTTTTGGAAGTTCAAGAAATTCTGCAAGACTTTCAACAAACCCTCTTATCTTGCCGCCACCACCGACTACAAATACAGCACTTACTGATTTTCCACCGTTCAGCTCTATAATCTTTTCAGCGACACTTTTAGTGATTGAATATACCGTATCTTTTACTACTTCTGCTATCTCATCAGAAGATACCTTATAAGGCAGACCCATGATATCACTAAACTCAACCTCATCCTGCTCTGTACTTTTGCACTTCAATGCATCAGCCTCATTAAAGTCGGTCAGATAATGCTTTGCAAGACACTCCGTAATCTCATCTCCGGCACTTGGTATCATGCCATATGCAATGATACTTCCATCCTTCGTAATAGAAATATCTGATGTTCCTGCACCCACATCGACAAGTGCGATATTAAGCAGTCTGAATCTCTCAGGTATAGCCACATTTATAGCTGCAATAGGCTCCAATGTAAGATTTGCCACATAAAGCCCAGCTCTCTCAACCGCTGCATAAAGACCGTCAACTACTTCATCAGGAAGGAATGTAGCGATAAGCTCACATGAAATCTTATTACACTTATGTCCCTCAAGATTTGTTATCGCATAACCGTTCTGATAATAATGTTTA
The DNA here is from genome assembly GCF_018918235.1 of Eubacterium sp. MSJ-13. GTDB lineage: Bacteria > Bacillota > Clostridia > Lachnospirales > Lachnospiraceae > Butyribacter. The sequence continues at coordinate 7,224 of NZ_JAHLQE010000135.1, read as the reverse complement.
ACTGAATATCCGACACAGTAAAACTTTATATCGTCACTTTGTTTCTCTTCTCTTAATTTTTCATATGCATTTTCAACACCGAGCATATCAAGGGTATATATATTTTCTGTCGTAACTACTGTTTCAGCGTTAAAATCAATCTCCGCCTCTGCCTCCACTGTCATAAGTACACGGCCGGCTGCTGCTATACAGACATCTTTATATATACGACCTGTCATCTGCTCAAGCCTTTCACGAATCTCACTTATGGTAGATGCCACCATATTTATATCATGTATCTGACCATCCATCATCGCCCTTGTCTCATGTTCCTTCGATGTCTGAGCAACTACGGTGAATCCTTTTGTATCACGGTAACCGACTGTTCCCACAATGCTTCTGGTTCCTATATCAAGACCAAAAACAAGCTGTTCCGGGACACCTTCCATATTCACTTTCTTTATCTCGACATTTTCTGCCTCATCTATCACTATGGAACCCCCTTAATTATCACAATTATCAGTATTTTACCAAATAAATTATTATAATACAAGTCTTAAAGATGCATGAAAGGGATATGTCCAGTTCCATATCCCTTTCATCATCTTAGTTTTTTTGATAATATTTTGAACAAAATATCACAAAAACATATTTTTTATTTAACTTTCACCTTACAGAATTTAACTTTCTCTTGCTGGGTGCTGTATACAGCAATAACCGCTGTTCCTTTTTTCTTTGCATGCACTACTCCTGCTGCATCAACCTCAGCAACCTTTTTGTTTGAAGAATCAAAACATATGTTAGGATTGTATACTTTTGCAGGCAGAAGTGTAACATCTAATTTCTGTGACTTGCCCTTTTTCAAGGTCATATTTGTCTTGCTTAACTTAAAGTCCTTAAACGCTGTCATTTCGTCCCACGAAATTACATGTACCTTACATTTTACTGCCTTTAATCCCTTTATTTTGGCAGTTATCGTGCAAACTCCCTTTTTTTGTACAGCAGTTACAACACCATCACTGACTGTTGCTATATTTTTATCAGATGTGCTCCATTTTATTTCAGGTGCAACTGCACCAAGCGGCTGAATACTATATTTAAGGTTATACTCATCATAAGTAGTCATATATACATCTTTGTACTGGAACACCATACTTTTAAGTTTATTAGCTTTTGTTTTCTTTTTCCATTTTGCATATAATGTTACATTTTTACTGCTAAATGAAGAATCCTCTGCAAATTTCGTCTCATATGCTTTTCCATCTATCTTCTGCTTATAATACCATCCATTAAAATAATATCCCTTTTTAGCCGGATCCTTAGGCAGATTATTTTGAATTCCCTGTACATAATCTACAGTTGCATACTTCTTTCCATCAACCTTAAATGTAAGTTTTGCACCTGAAGTAAATGAATCTATAGACGATATATTTTTATCTATCCAGTCAATTCTTTCACGTATCCACTTTTTAAATCTTGTTTCTTCACTGTCATATGTCACATTATTCTGTGATGTTCCAGACAAATCACCTATCAGCTCCTGTACCTTTGTACCATCAATCATCGCATTCAAATCATAATTACCTGCAAAAAAATCATCTTCATAATTATTTGAATACATTTTGTTTACATAATAATTTGCTTTCTGTGAAGCGTACTGTTTCTTTGAATATGTATCAATAACTCCTCCGTCTTTTATCCCTTCAAGAAGTTTTTCTTTTATATACGGCCATCTTGCAACAAATTTATCCCTGAATTTTTCATTTGTAAATAATTTTGTAAACCACTGATTTCTTGACAAGTATAATCCTTCGACATTATTTCCATCAGTAAACTCAGTTGCCCCCCATGCCACATAATCAAAATCCCAAAGAGGTCCCCAGTAAAGCTTCCCATTTCTCTTTTTATAAAGATATGTGCTTCCTGAACCAAAAGCATCTCCATTTAAAGAAAACTCCTGCACCCAATAATAATCTATCGCTGAGTCAACATCCAGATACTCATCATACGAAACACCATTGCTATCCTTAAAATTCTTTCCAAAAATGGCATTTTCAGTCTGCTGCACATAGTCTGAGATATATTTATACTGTTCATCATTTTTATAGTCTTCAAAATCAGGACTTTCTATTGCAAATGTCATTCCTTTTTCTGTGTTTATATTTAATCTGTCACTCTCCTGCTCACATGCCAGCAAATATCCCCCTGTTATGGCAGAACCGGTTGTTACTGCTTTTGATTCATCATCAGCAGCAAGATCATCAATATTTACTCTGCTTTTTCCGACTCTAACCTGTTCACACAGATAATAACTTCCAAGATACTCACCATTCATAACAACATTGACAAACTCACACTTTGGAGTAAATTCAAGTCCTATCGCATCACCAAGCCAGTATGTAAACTTGTTTCTAAGCATGGTTACATCATAATAGTTTGCTAACAGTATCCAATGCTTGTTCGCACCCATGCCCAAAAGATCAGCTTTTTTATCAAGTTTGAATTTATAAGGTCTCTTGCTAGGTCCCCATGTAGAATTTCCCCTTCCCCTTATATACTCAAGCTCATATGTTGCTGTTTTAAGTTCCTTGTCAGTGTATTCAGACTTATAGCCCTCTGGTATATCAAGTGTGATATTTCCATAACACTCCGTCTGATGAGTTGTATCACCGTTCATTGATGCTATCGGAGTCTGTGATTCATCAATATCAACATCTACCGTTGGTATATCTTCATCAAGGAAAAACATATACTGCAACAGCACATTAAGATCCTTTCCTGTATAATCTTTGTCATCATTGTCAGTTACTCTGAATGAAACTTCATGTTTACCACTGATATTACCCGCATTGAACTTTACGCATTTGTTATCTTTTAAATTCCATACATTTTTTCTGCTCTGATTCGATAACTTAATATCTGCAAAACTCTCAGCAGAATCATCAAGATAAAATGAAATGCTTATATTCCTCTTTCTCTCAGCCAGTCCCGAAAAAACAAGATATCTGCTCTTCTCATTAAAATCAATCTTTTTACCTATGGTAAATTTAGTCTTTTCAACCTCCTCAGTCTTTCCGCTGACCATCAGTGCCGATGTCTTTTCATGCTTGGCAAGAACAACATTGCTATTGTCAATGCCCAAGAGCTTATCATCGTATAACTCAGAAAAATCAGTCTTATCATCAGACTTAATGTCATCTGTCGTAGTGCTCTCCTGTTTCCTGTCATTTTCCCTCGTATCTACAGCTTTAACTGTTTTAGAATAACTTCCGCTTCCAAATACTGTTACCAGTGACATAGTAGCAGCCATAGCCATAGCTATGATTTTTTTCTTTTTCCTCAAAAAAAACACTCCTTTCAAACATATGCCGGTGTCATTTATCATAATCAGCATATCCCACCTTAATATAAGAAATATAATCAAATATGTTCCTTAAATAACATGGTAACACAGACACATTTTTGACACAATATGTTTGAAAGAAATGTAAGTAATTCTTAAATATTTATATGTTTTCTATCTGCCAGTCTATCGGTTCTAATCCATTCTTTTCAAGGAACTCATTTGTCTGGCTGAAATGCCGGCAGCCAAAAAATCCTCTGTAAGCTGACAGCGGGCTTGGATGCGGTGCTTTCAGTATAAGATGTTTTGGATTAGTCAGCATAGGTATCTTACTCTGCGCTGGTCTTCCCCACAAAAGATACACTATAGGTCTGTCCTGTTCATTTACGGCATTTATAACAGCATCCGTAAACTGTTCCCATCCTCTGTTCTGATGTGAATTTGCCTGATGAGCCCTTACCGTAAGAACTGTGTTTAACATAAGTACTCCCTGATCAGCCCATTTTTTGAGGTATCCGTTATTCGGTATATAACAGCCGAGATCATCCTGAAGTTCCTTGTAGATATTTTGAAGTGACGGCGGTATCTCTTTCTGACTTGGCGGCACTGAAAAACTCAGCCCATGTGCCTGATTTACATTGTGATACGGATCCTGTCCTAAAATCACGACTTTTACTTTTGACAACGGTGTAAAGTGAAATGCATTAAATATATCATCTGCCGGCGGATATACAACAACTCTGCTGTACTCTGCCTTAACAAATTCAAACAAGTCTCTGTAATATGGTTTGGCAAACTCCGGTTTCAATGCCGGAAGCCAGTCATTATCAATCATTCCCATAACTTTCTTCCTCTTTTCTGTAAATATTCATTGAGAAATACATTACTGATTGCAGATTATCTTTTAAACATAATATATCCCAAACAATTATGAATATTGCAAAGTTTACTATAAAATGTGTTTAAAGTCTGACACTAATTCCCTCATCTCTAAGATACTGTTTTACCTCATTTATCTCAAGCTCTTTATAGTGGAAAAGCGACGCTGCAAGCACTGCATCCGCATTTCCTTCGGTAAACGCTTCCTTAAAATGTTCCAGCTTTCCGGCTCCTCCCGATGCGATAACAGGTATATTTACATTATCGGAAACAGTTCTTGTAAGTTCAATGTCATATCCGTCTTTTGTTCCGTCACAATCCATACTTGTGAGCAATATCTCACCGGCACCGAGTTCGTATGCTTTCATCGCCCACTCAACAGCATCTATACCCATATCAACACGGCCGCCGTTTTTAAAGATGTTCCAGCCTTTTCCATCCTCTCTCCTCTTGGCATCAATGGCAACAACTACACACTGACTTCCAAATTTCATTGCAGCCTCTGATATGAGTTCGGGATTTAAAATGGCAGCAGAGTTTACTGCGACCTTATCAGCTCCCTCTCTTAAAACAGCCTTAAAATCATCAACCGTTCTTATTCCGCCACCGACTGTAAATGGAATGAATACAGTTTCTGCAACCCGCCTTACCATATCTATCTTTGTCGCTCTCGCATCAGAAGATGCCGTTATGTCAAGAAACACCAGTTCATCCGCACCCGCTTTTCCATAAGCCGCACCAACCGTAACCGGATCACCCGCATCTTTTAGATCCACAAAATTTACACCCTTAACCACTCTGCCGTTATTTACATCCAAACATGGAATTATTCTCTTTGTAAACATATATCTACCAAGCCTTTCTTTATAATTCACAAAAATTCTTTAGTATCTGCAATCCAACATCACCGCTTTTTTCCGGATGAAACTGACAGGCAAATATATTGTCATGCTCAACAGATGCATGAACATGTGTGATGTACTCGGTAGTTGCTGCAACATCATTTTCGTTTTCCGCCTGAAGATAATATGAATGTACAAAGTACACATATGAATTATCAGAAACTCCTTTGAAAAGTCTGCTTCCATCTTTTATCTTAATCGAATTCCATCCCATGTGAGGAATCTTAAATCCTTCTTTTTCAGGAAATTTAACTATCTTTCCGGGAAGAAGCCCAAGACCTTTTACACCAGGTCCTTCCTCGCTGCTCTCAAACATAAGCTGAAGTCCGAGACAGATTCCTAAAAACGGTTTATTTTCCTTAACTATCTCATGTATAACCTCAACCAGACCAAATTTGTGAAGTTTCTCCATAGCATCACCGAAAGCACCCACTCCCGGCAGGATAACTTTATCCGCTTTAAGAAGCTCATCCCTGTCTCTTGTGACTACACACTTCTCACCGAGATATAACAAAGCTTTCTCAACGCTCTTAAGATTTCCTGCATCATAATCTATTATTGCTATCATATTCTAAATTCCTTTCAAATCAGGCATTTTCCCAATGCCTGCGTACATTTCAAACAGTCCTTACTGTCATTTCGTTACTTTTTTGTATGTTTTGTTACATCTCATTACACATTGTAATTAGTAAATAATTAGTATGCTAAAATTTGTACTAATTAGCTGTTAGCTGCTTTGCTACAGCATTGATTTGTGCAAGCTGTTCAGCTCCTGGTTTCACATCGACATAGTTATCCATCGTTGTGGCTATATTACCATGTCCCAATATGTATTGAAGTGTTTTAGGTGGTAAATACTGCATATTCGTAGCAAATGTATGTCTGCAAATATGGGGTTCAAATTTACGAATAGGATTATCTGGATTCGCATTATTAAACCTTTTGATACAGTTCTGTAGATATTCTTCTACATGACCTCTTACAATCGTTCTTCTACTTCGTGTTGCAAGAAATACAAATCCTTCATATGCATTACCTTGTTCATCGTAACATACAGGTTCTATATCGCCTTTTAAATAGCGATTCTTAATAATACGCTGGAAACTTTCATCCACACCATCTGTCATAGGAATGATTCTTTCGCCATTCGTTGTTTTTGTGGGCAGTACAACATGAGTATGATTGATACATTGTAGTTGTTTGTCAACCACTACCATTCGATTATCCATATCAATGTTATCAAGTGTAAGACCACATAATTCTGACGCTCTTAATCCACTCCAAAACAACACATATAACATATCATAACAATGTGAACTGTGCGTATCTTTTGAGCAAAAATCAAGAAATCGGTTCATATCTTCTACTGATAGAGCTTCCATCTTTTTGCTGTCGCTCCTGTCTGTAGTAATGCGTCTGAATGGGTTCTTTGCCACATAATCATAGTCTAAAGCATATTCAAAGGTTCTTTTTATCAAACTAATCTGTGTCTGAATAGATGAACCTCTATACTTTTTCTTCATATCAGCAAGCCATTCTTCACAATGTTCTGGTCTGATCTTGCCAATTTCCATATAACCTAGCTTATATTGTTTCAGCGTGTTTACTGTTACATTGTAACCAACTTTGGTATTGTGTGCTAACTTCTTTCTATTGTATAGAGAATTGAGGTATCTATCCACTACTTCTAACAGTGTGAGTTTAGCACCATCAACATCTATGTTGTTTTCGAGATATGCGTTTATTTCAGCCTCCTTTTCACGCAAACTCTTTGACGATCTCTTACCCTTCGGTAATTGGTCTGTCATTTCAAGCCTATATGAACTAATAACCCTTTCTTTCCCGAAGCAATCTTTGTAGTGATATTCATATCTCTTTGTTTTCGGGTTGTAATACTCGTTAGGTCTTAATGTTTTTCTCGTAGGCTTGTTCTTTTCTGAGGTAGTTTTGTTTGCCATTCTTTAGCCTCCTTAAATCAGAAGTGCCTCGAATGCATACCACATTTGATTGTAGCACATTCAAGGCACATTGTCCATTTTTTAAATCTGTTCCACATTATCAATAGTAACAGTTCAGCCATAAAATGAACAACTGGATATAGCACCGGCTAGAAAATAGCCG
>NZ_JAHLQE010000028.1 GCF_018918235.1 Eubacterium sp. MSJ-13 | reverse complement strand
CACCCCCACTTATTGCTTTACGCAATAGAAGTGGGGGACTTACTTGATAGTGTTAAATTAGGCGTGAAATATGCATTAAAACTCTTGCTTGAATTACAATCTGACTAACACCTACAAAACTTTAGCAATTCGCAGAAGTGTTTCCTGCTTCTCTTTTTTCATATCTTTTATTGTGTTTAAAAGTTCTTTTTCTACAACAGAGGTTGGATTGTGATATTCATTTTCAAGAAGATAATCTATTGTAATGCCTAAAACATTACATATCTGTACAAGCAAGGTCAAGCTAACCTTGACTTTATTTGTTTCTATATTGCTGATATGGCTAACATTTACACCCGTCATATTTGCTAAGTATTCTTGTGTCAGATGATTATGCGTTCTGACCTCTTTAATTCTCTGACCAATAAAATTAAAATCAAGTTCTTTCATAAATATTATACCTCTAATTATTATTTTAATTTGATGCAATTGTAATATTTATTTTGCTTTAGTATAATAATCTTCAACTATAAAAATTTTATTCATAAATCAAAGAGAATACTTATGAAACAGATGAAAAAGTATTATTAGGATTTCTGATAGTATTTGTAGTGGCTGTAGGCATTACTGCTGTATCACAGAATGTGAACGTCAAATGGGGATTTTGTTATTAAGAAAGAAGTGTTGCAGGACTATAATGGTAGTAATACCAATGTTACGATACCTTACGCATAGCACATCTCAAGTAACCTTTTTGTAACTGATTGACAACATATCAAATGTTACATTATAATATGATGTAACATTCAATATATAATATACACACATAAAATTGAAAGGAGATATCTATGCTTACAAAACAAGAATTACCCGAATGTCCTGTCGCAACAACCGTAGCACTTATCGGAAGCAAATGGAAATTACTTATTATAAGAAATCTGCTACAACGTCCTTGGCGTTTTAACGAATTAAAAAGAGACCTTGACGGCATCAGTCAGAAAGTACTTACAGACAGTCTCCGTTCAATGGAAGCTGACGGTCTTATAACACGAACGGTATTCCCAGAAGTTCCTCCAAGAGTTGAATATGCATTAAGTGAACTCGGACAGTCACTTAAACCTATTCTTGATTCAATGGTCGATTGGGGCAATGCTTATAAACAAATGCAATAGCAGACCAAGTTTCCCATTGACATTCACGACATATCTGATATAATGTCAAAAGTCGGACGGCACATAGGATGTGCCTTGCAAGGTGTCTAAGGTGGTCTAGCCTTGGATTCCCGGATGGACATGATTATTATACCATGAGCCAGATAAGATGAATTTCTTATCTGGCTTTATTTTTTTGAGGAGGATTCAAATGGATTTATTAAAAGACAATTTAAAAAAACTGTATTTCCGATTCTTAATCCCATCTCTTGGCAGTGCAATGGTAATGTCAATCTATACACTGACAGATGCAATAGTTATCGGAAAAGGTGTCGGCTCAGATGCACTTGCAGCACTTAGTATTACTACACCACTTTTATGCATCTTAATGGCAACAGGGATTTTATTTGGCGTAGGTGGTTCTGTTCAGATGAGCGTTCACAGAGGAACTGGAAATCAAAAAAAAGCTAACCGCTTCTTCACTCTGTCATTTATCACATTAGCCGTAATCGCTTTGGCACTGTGGTTTATATATGGCTTTGGCATCTCAACACTTCTTCGGTTAATGGGAGCAAATGACACTCTTTATCCATATGCCATGGCGTATATGAAATATATAAACATATTTCTTCCGGTTGCTGTTTTTTCAAATTATATGGCAATCTTTGTCAGAGCTGATAATAATCCAAACAGGGCTATGGCAGGCGTATTGCTCGGCGGTGTTGTAAACATCGTACTTGATATCGTTTTTGTTTTTCCTTTGCAGATGGGAATCGGCGGTGCTGCTCTTGCATCAACTATCGGTATGGTAATTCAGGTAGTTGTTGGAATATCACACTTTTTCAGCAATAAAAATAACCTTAGATTTATCAAACCAAAACATATCTTTTCAAGCATATGGCAAATTATAGGAAATGGTATTCCAAGTTTTTTTAATGAATTTGCTAATGGTTTTATCGTACTGCTGTTTAACATACAGATTTTAAAATATTGTGGAGATTCTGCACTGTCGGTATACAGTGTCATATCAAACTGTGTTATATTATTTAACTCTCTGTTTACAGGAGTCGGTCAGTCAATCCAGCCGATAATTGCAACAAATTACGGTGCAGGCAGATGGGAACGCATCAAAAAGGTCAAGGGCATGGCTTTTGTGACAATAATAATTATGGGAGCTGTATTTTCAGCGTGTGGCATATTATTTCCTGAAAAAGTATGTACTGTATTTATGGATTTGAATAAAGAAATGCGTGATATTGCAGGACTTGGCGTACGCGTATATTTTATAACATTCCTTCCAATGGGAATAAACTTATTAACATCATATTATCTGCAATCAGTTTTAAGCGTAAAAGAATCATTATGCATATCCCTGCTTAGAAATGTAATTCTCAGCAGTATCGCGATCATTACATTCCCGCTGTTTTTTGGTAAAAACAGTTTATGGATGGTAATGCCCGTCGTTGAATTATGCGTATTATTATTAAGTATGATATTTTTGCGAAAATCCGGCACAAAAAATAATGTTAATTAAATCTATTATTGTTCGGCAAACGAACAAAATAATATTTATAAGCAAACGCAGTAAAACTATAATAACAAAAAAGTGGACAAGATAATTCAACTTATCCTGTCCACCTTTTTTATTCATCCATCTTAAGTAATTGTGCTATCTGGTCTACCATATCTCTTATTGAGTTTGCCTGTGCTGATACCTCCGTAGTATCATTAGCATTACTTTCCGCCATTGCGCTTATCGTACTGAATTGTTCATTCTCATTTTTTATGTTCTCTGCAATGTCCTGATTTATAAGAACTGTTTTCTTTATGACTTCCGCCTGCTCTCCATGTGCCTCCCCCATCGCCTGAATATTAGCTACAGACATCTTTAACAGCTTTGTCATATCTCTTATTCCCTCAAATACATTAGCAAAATATTCGTTCTGTTTTCCTAACTTTTCAGAGTTTTCTCCAACCTGAGTTATTATCTCTGTAACATTCTGCTGTACACGCTCAATGACACCTTGTACATCTTTCAATGAATCCTGTGTATTGTTGGCAAGTTTTCCTATTTCAGTGGCAACCACTGCAAAGCCCTTTCCTGCCTCACCTGCCCTTGCAGCCTCAATAGAAGCGTTTAATGCCAATAAATTAGTAGATGATGAAATTTCGCTTATGAAATTCAATGTCACTCCTATTTCCTCAACCGCCTCTGACAATTTTTTTGTTATATTTGTAGTTGCATCCATAGATTGTGACACTTCATTATTTATTGATGACAATCCATTTAAAACTTCCTCATTTTCTTTTGATTTTTCCAAAAGACTTCTTGATGTGTCTTCTACTTTATTCACATTTTCAGCAACTACCGATTCCCATTTATTCAATTCGCCAAGATTTTCCATACTTTCATCAGTCTTGCCACTCAACAAATTACTTGCTTCAAGCAATTGTTCACTTGTTGCAGCAAGCTGCTGGGCAGACGCACTTTCATTGCCAGAAACTGTTGAAAGTGTTGTACCAGTCTTATATAAACTCTCAGATAACTTCTGCACAGCAGCAAGAACATTTTGAACATGCTCTGTATTTCTCTGCATCTCATCCTTTTTTGCATTGACAAGAAATCTGTTTATAAGATAAGTAAATAACACTATCGTTATCAGCGATAATGCTACACAGACTACTCTGTCAAGCATATTAACATAAAAGTTTATATTTCTTGCAGGAAGATGTACACTTCCATAAGTAAACCACGAAACAACGATTGATGCACCTATCTCCACTGCTGTTGCCGCCACCATCCTGTAATCCAAAAAGAAAGCCGTTAAAACAACAAAGAAAAATGCAAATCCCCAGAAGTCTGTTGCAGGTATCATATATACGATAAAGTTAAACTGTATAAACATTATCAATACAAGAAATACCTTACCAGCCCTTAACTTGTCCTCAAGAACATATCCGCCCTCTATTCCCGTTTTTATAAAATAAATCCCTATACCCAGATAAAGCAGGCATGTAATATCAAATATGATCAATGCTCCCCAGCTTACCGTAGGAAGCCATCCCATAAATTTTGAAAATGTATAGGAAAGCCCTGCACATTCGCACGCTCCCGGAACCAATAAAAGAACAAGTATGTAAACCTTATTTATGTATTCGTCTAATGCTGAAAGAATTCTTTTTTTATTACTTGATGTATTTGTATTCATAGATATACCCCCTTAAAACTTATATAACTGTGCAATTATTGAATAACCTGCCCCTACTGTACATATAATTATCTTAGTTCCCTCTTTTGAATATATATCCCACAATCTGTTTAAACATAGAATAGGGCATGTATTCCCTGTATAACCATACTCCTTTCCCACAAAATAATACTTATTATCCTCTTCTGATATTCCCAATAACTTTAATGTCTCCAAATTGTAGGCATCACTTAATTGAGAAAATATATAATAATCTATATCCTGTGCCTTTAATGAATTATTATCCAATATATGCGTTATCGCATCATGCCATTGTTGAGGAATAAAATCCATAGGAAATGGATTCCATTCCAATCTTTTCTGATTAGGCATTACCGCCTGCAATGGTACTTTTGACATACCGCATTTAGGATATTTTATATAATCATGATATGCAGAATTTACAGAAACAAATGTTTCCAGAAAACCTCTTTTGACTTCTGACTCTTCTGCCTTTAAAGCCACACATGCTGCCGCATCAGCAAATGTAGCATACACAACAGTATCTGACCATAAAGCAATCGGCGTTATGCAAAAGCACCCAACAACAAGAGCCTTTTTTATATCAGAAGTCTGCATATACTTATATACAACATCTAATCCCTGCACCATTCCGGTACAATTACTGTTAAGATCAAATGCAACTTTAATATTCTTTAACTTTTCACCATACAGCCCGGCCACTCTCATCGCATTTGATGGAAATAAATATTCCGGTGTATCAGTACATACCACCAGCATCTCATACTCTTCAAGCACAAGTTCATGTTTGGCAGCACAATCTTTAACAGCTTCAATGCACATTGTAATGGCAGTTTCATCTTCTGATATAAAATATCGTTTTCTCCGGCCAAGATGTTCCATAAGATTGTGTGCATTAAGCCCTCTTTTTTCAAAATGTTCATCTAACTGTTCGTTATATACCTTATTTTCAGGAATATATGCACCAGTTCCTTCAATCATTACATTTCTCATAAATTATCCCCCTATCGTATTCTTTTCAAAATACTCTACCCCTTATAATTGAATAATCTATTGTATAGTTAGTTATTATACTATTTATATCTAATTTTGTCAACTTTTACTATATATATATTTTTTTTTTGATTTTTTTGTGTACTTTGTACAATTTTTGTCGTACTTTGTAGATTTATAATTATAGTATTTTAATAATAAAAAATGGATAAGTCTGCTTTATACTTTGACTTATCCATTTTTTATATGACAAAATTTTATATTGCCTGCCACAGTTCTTTCCATTCACTATCACTACACGAAACGAAATATTTCATCCAATGGCATGTGTTTTTATAATAATCTTCACTTAACATTTTATTACTATTTATTTCATTTTTTAAAATAATAAGATTTTTATATAATATTTTCTGACATGGAAATCTTTTAACATAATATCTATGCATCATTTTAAGCTGTTCTTTCCCCTGCTCAAAGCCTATATTTTCACCACAAAATTCATTCATATTTGATATATGTTTTTTCAAGATTTCGCCACTATGTTTTTCCATCTTTCTTTTCTCTCCATTATTCAATTCAGCTTTATAATCTCAATACCCAGGCATTTGTGTCAAAATATCTTGATTTCCAGACTGACTCTATGTCATCGAAAGCTCTATTTATTTTACAATAAATGATAATAAGGACAGGTATCTTCGTAATGCCCGTCTTTCATGCGAAATCCACCCGGTATTGTTCCAAGCTGCTTAAATCCAAGTCTCTCGTAAAGATGTCTTGCATGAATATTTGAAGCTACAACAGCATTAAATTGTAATACTCTAAATCCATGTTCCCTTCCCTGTATAAGACAATCCTTAACCAATTTTTCTCCGATATGCAATCCTCTTGACTTACTGCTCACAGCATAACTGGCATTGCATATGTGCCCGCATCTTCCTACATTATTAGGGTGCAATATATACAACCCATAAACTCGTCCGCTTTCTTTATCCTTTGCAACAGCACTGTATGTCTGTTCTTTAAAAAATTCTCTTCCACTTTCAGGTGTAAGCAGTTCTTCCTGTGGAAATGCAATTCCATCCTCAACTACCTCATTCCATATTTGTATCATAACTTTAAGATCAGATTCTGTGTATTCTTTTATTTCAATATCCATGGTGTTCCCTCCTTATACTTTATGATTAATTATAACACATTTTTTAATCTATTTAAAAAGTATTTTAACGTATTCCTACCCTATGTGAAGAATTTCAGATTGACTACAATACTATTTTTCTGCTAAACTATAGGAGTTGTAAAAAAATTAAATATGAAAGACACTAATAAGACAATAAATGTCGCCTATCCACTGTCAGACGGATGGGTATATTTATTGTCTTTTTTGTTGTCGGAAAGGATGAACCATGATTATTACAATTAGCAGAGAAAAACAAAAATACAATGGAGGAAAAAACAATGCCTAGAACAAGAGGAGAATCTATATTTTTTACAGCTATTACCGCATGGATGATGGTCTATGTTATGACTTTATATAATACGGTACTTGCAACAGGAAATTTTACAAATATCACATTCTTAATTGCCCTAAAAGAAATGTGGATAGAATATATAATCATAGGATTACTCGCATATTTTGTATCGAGCCATCTCGCTAAAATGTGTGCATTCAGAATTGTTCAGCCTGGAGACAGACCTATTTTCATAATTTTTACAATTCAGACATTCACTGTAGTATGGCAGGTTGCATTTGCAAGTATAATCGGTGTATATCATGGATATAGCATTTCCGCCAATTTTATTCCGGATTATCTTATGACATATTGCAGAAATTTCATTATGGCATTTCCACTACAGCTTATTATTGTAGGTCCTCTTGCCAGACTGATATTTAGAACATTATTTATTAATCGCAAGAAAGAAAAAAGCACAAATGAGATTCAAAATGATGATGAAAAAATAGTTGTAAAAACGATGTAGATTTGTTAATTGAAACTTTAACAGACATAGACTTTAATACTATGTCTGTTTTTCTTTCTATAAGTCAATCAGATATTCGCAATCCGCTCTGCTGCTTACTCATAACACTTTACATTTCAGACATCCGCTTTTATACTTAAACTTTCCACTTTATTCTTTCCTATCCTCTTTAAAAATACATACCCAACTGCACAAGCTATGACTTCCGTTATCGGGAATGCCCACCATATCAATGAAACTCCCATCTGACCCTTTCTGACAAATATAGAAAAAACACCTGCCAATGGTAAAATAATCACAAATTGTCTGAGAAGTGAAATGACTAGCGACTCAATACCACCGTCCAAAGCCTGATATATTCCCTGATATGCCACATTTATTCCTGCAAAAATAAAACTGATGGAGATAATCCTCATTGCCCCAACAAAATATTCCCTTGATTGTCCTGCATTAAATAAAGTTGCAAAAGTCCCCGGAAAAATCTCTGTAATTGCAACACCAGCTACCATAAGTACAGCCGTATAAACAAGTCCGTATTTGATTCCGTCATTTATTCTCTTTTTGCTCCTCATTCCATAAGCAAAAGCAATAATAGGGGTAATTGCATCTCTAAGACCAAATGCAAGAAACAATACAAACTGCTGTACCTTATAGAATAATCCATATGCTGTCTGAGCTGACGGATTAAATTTTAAAATAAGATTCATTGCATAAACCATAATTGACATTAATGCCTGTGCAATAATTGCCGGAAGTCCGATTGAATATATTTCCCTTATAATTTTGCCATCAGGTTTCATGAATTTTACTCCATGCTCAAATTCCCTATTTAATTTCATATGGAAAATGAATAATAATACAGCCGATACAACCTGTCCGATTACAGTAGCATATGCGGCACCCTCTACTCCCATCTCTGGAACAGGACCAATCCCGTAAATCATGATTGGATCAAGAATAATATTTACCACAGCACCTACCACCTGACCTATTGTAGAGTAAAGTGAACGACCTGTTGCCTGCAATAGCTTTTCAAATAATGAGAAAAAAATAATTCCAAAAGAAATCACACAGCATATTCTAAGATAACCTGTTCCCATTGAAATAACTTCCGCATCAATCGTCTGTGACGAGATATATGCACCCACTCCAAAAATTCCAAACAACAGACATACTACATAAATAATCATGCCCAAAAACAGGCTGTTCCCGGCAATTTTTGCCGCCTTTTTGTTATCCCTCTGCCCGAGTGTTCTTGCAAGAAGTGCATTTGTTCCCACACCTGTTCCAATTCCAACTGCTACCATAAGCATCTGAACCGGAAATACCAGTGTAAGTGCATTAAGTGCCGATTCACTTCCAACTCTCATATTCCCGACGAAGGCACTGTCTACAATATTGTAAACTGCCTGCAGTGCCATAGATAGTATCATAGGTATTCCCATCTGCACCATGAGCCTGTTTACAGGCATCTCTTTCATTTTGTTACTTTCTGCCATTATAATCCTCCTTGTTTTGCGAAGCAAAATCCGAGCTCCAATGCGAGGAGAGGATTTAGCCTTCTTGTTTGCGAAGCAAATGCGACTGCCACTTGTAGGAGCAGAAGATTTGTCCCCCTTTTTTCTGCATAAAAAAAGTGTAATCTTATCATAATAAGCTGGACTTACGCTGATAAGCTACACACTTTTTTATATCACTATATTATTTTATCAATATGCGTGATAAGACACACATAAAAAACGAGTAACAAAACTGGATTTACGCTAGTCTGCTACTCGTTCGTTAATTATTATATGTGTGTTTTTCAAAAAAGTCAAATCTATTCTTCTGTCTTTTCATGTTTTTTAAATCCGATAATCTGAAGTATCAAACATAAAACAGCAAGTATGAGTAAAAATATAAAGCCATACCTAGAGCCTGCCGCTGTTTTCACTTCATGGCTTAAAGAATTATTCTGCATCTGTGAAGCAGATACGAAAGCCGCACATACACTGGTTCCCACAGCACCTGCAAATTGCATAAGCGTATTAAAACATGTATTACCATATGCTTTCTGACCAACCGGAAGTCTTAAATTTCCAACAGTCATTGTATTTCCAAATGCAGTTCCACATCCTATTCCAAATATAATATAAAAACCAATAATCATTGCAGTATTTAGTTTCATTCCAAATATAGCAAATAATATGACACCTATTGTCATAAGTCCCGTTCCAACAAGAATTGGAAATTTCGCTCCAATCTTATCCAATGCAGCACCACTGAAAGGTCCCATAAGTGCATTTAATCCTGCTCCCGGAAGAAGCATAAATCCTGCAATCATGGACTCACATAAAAGTGCCACCTGCAAATAATTCGGTAAAAGAAAGCTTGTACCAAGCATTATGGCATTGATCAGAAAAAAGGCTACTAAATGACAAACAAATGGAATATTTTTAAAAATGTTCATATCAATCAAAGGATTTTCGCATTTTCTACAATGATTCACAAATAATATTAATGCTGCAATTCCGATTACAAATGCTGCAGTTTCCACAACCGGATTCTTTCCAAAAGCTGCTATATTCGCAAATCCATAAACAAGTCCTAAAAATGTCAGCATAATAAATATAATGCCCCAGATATCTATTGGTACTTTCTCAGGTTCATGCTTTTCTTCTATAGTTACGGTTCCGAGAATTAGCGTAAATATCAAAACAGGCATAAGAATCACAAAAATATATCTCCAGCCTAAAATCTGATTTATAATACCGCCATATGTTGGTCCTAAAGCCGGAGCTGCTGCTGATACCAGTGCACCATATCCCATATAAGTTCCTACTTTTTCAAATGGAATCTGTTCAAGAATAATGCAAAATGCGATTGGCACACCAATTCCTGTTCCAACTCCCTGAATAAGTCTTGCAAGCAGCAACAATGCAAAATTTGCAGAAAAAATAGCTACTACCGTTCCTACAATAAAGCACATAGTCCCGAATATAAATAACTGCTTTAATTTAAAACGTTTTTGCAAAAATGCTGATAACGGGGTTATCATTGCAACAACCAATAGATTTCCCGTTGTAAGCCACTGAACCATTTCCGTTGACACACTAAATGTGTTCATCACTGCCGGAAATGCTATATTCACCGCTGTTTCCGTAATCAACCCACAAAACGATACCAGACAAGCTGCAACTACAGACAATGCAAGTTTTGCCGGTACTTTTACTTCATTATTATTCATTTTTTCACCATCCTGTTTATTTTGCCGCATTTACGATTAATTCCGCACACTTTTTAATTCCAAGTTTTCCTGAATTTAGAATAATATCGTAATTATTTTTATTGCCCCATTCCTTTCCATAAAAACTCATTGCGTGCATTTTTCTTTCACGATCAGTCTTTTCAATCATTGACTTTGCCTGTTTTTCATCTACATCATAATGATTTACTGCATATGATATCCTATTATTTATATCTGAAAACACAAAAATATTGATCGAATCTTTATTTTCCAATATAAAGTTAGCTGAACGACCCACAATCACACAATCCCCCTGCTTTACATAACCCTGAATAATCTCATGTTCTGCTTTCTCAATCTGCTTCATATGATTATGTGCATCATCTACTCCCATTGCCAGATTAAACAGAAAACTATTTGTAACTCTCTGTTCCGCTGCCTCCACCATTTCTTCAGAAAGACCCGTTTTTTTCATGGTATCCTTAATAATTTCAGTGTCATATAATGGTATTCCCAATTCCTTAGCTACCATTTTTCCAATAGTTCTTCCACCACTGGCATATTGTCTACTGATAGTAATTACTTGTTTCATTTCTGCCTCCCGATTTTACTAAAAGTGCACAAAAAAAGAAGATATGCACGTTTGTGTCATATCTTCTTAAATATCGTTTCCTTTTGCGCAAATGTTATTTTATCAAACAAAGTCATTTAATTGCAAAGGACATTTTTAACAATATTTCATATATTATATATTGTTATTATTGAACAAAAATCTTATTTCAACTTCGCTCCGTCTTTAAAAGCATTTCCGACTTTTTCGCCAAGTTTATAATAACCGTGGTGTACCGGGTCATAAGTTATCGGAACAAATTTTTCAAGACTTATCTCTCCGTCCTCTCCTAATACGCTCTCATCCACACTTACATTTTTAATTCTGCCAAGATACTTATTGTCATCTATGACTTTTATAAGTTCACATTCAAGAGCTACAGGAAGTTCTTTGATAACAGGTGCATTGACATACTCACTCTTTACTGTGGTAAATCCTGCCTTTTCCATCTTTTCAGGCTCGTCTTTTCCTGATACGATTCCGACATAATCACTTGCTACCATATGCTCAGTATCAGCAGCACTTACCGTAAATGCCTTGTTAAGTTTAATGTTATCTGTTGTCTTGTGCTGTGACAGGTCAATGATTATCTCATCCCTGCCTACAATGCCACCCCATGCAGCATTCATTGCATTTGCTTTTCCCTGCTCATCGTATGTTCCAATAATAAGAACCGGCTGTGGAAAAAGGAATGGCTGTGCTCCAAAATTTTTTCTTTCTGACATAATAATAACCTCTTTTCTATATATTTTTATTTCATTTTACCTTATAAAGTTTGTAAACACCATAGGTTCCTGCTCAGGAATTTCAATTCCCATTTTCTCTGCTGCCTCCTTGCAACGCAGGAAATATGCCATATTATTTCCTAATACACGCATGACCTGTAGTCCCTCAAGATCCTGTTTCACCTGTTCAGGAGTTGCTCCATGAACCATGTTCCAATATCTTGATGCAATGATAGGCATCTGCATAAGACCAAAATATTTGTTAAGCTGATCCCATGTCGCAGTTGTCCCTGCCCTTCTCGCTGATGTGACAACAGCGGCGGGCTTTAATAGAAATCTGTTTCCACCGCCACAAAGGTCTGCATAAAATACTCTGTCCATAAATGATGTTATGCTTCCTGAAGCTCCTCCCCAGTGTACTGGAGTTCCAAATACAAAACCGTCATAATCTTCTGCCATGTTCAAAAATTCATTAACCTTGTCATCAAATACACATTGGTTTTTCTCTACGCATTTCTTACAGGCAATACATCCCGATAATGCTTTATTTCCTATCCATAATATATCAGTATCAATCCCCTGTTTATTTAAAGACGCTGCCACTTCGCTAAGTGCAGTGTAAGTACAGCCTTCTTTGTGAGGACTTCCGTTTGTTAATAATACTTTCATATTCATTTCCTTTCTGTCCTTATCGTATTTTTATTTTATTGTCTTAACCCATTTATCAACTGTTTTCTGACTTGATCTCCCATAAAAACCTTTGCCTTTATTCCATTTAGTAGTTTTAGAAATTATTGCTTTTGTTTTTAAATTACTGCCACTGTTACCCATACCACTGCTTAAAGATGTGCTGAATGGAACAACCGTCTTTCCTTTTAAACTTGTACTTTCAACTAACGTATATACAATATGTGGTGCTTCACCCCACCATATAGAGTAACCTATATACACAATATCCGCACTTTTTACAGCTTTCTGTATCTGCTTAAGATTAGATATTTCAGGTCTGACTTTGCTTTTTGCAGGACTTGATGCAGACTCATGTTCCTTAGTAACACGGCTGTTTGAATTACTCCAGTTAAGATCATCATCCGTATAAGGCTGTGATGCTTTTATGCCTATCAAAGTTCCATTTGTAGCTTTCTTTATCTTACCTGCCACTGATTTTGTCGTTCCTGTAGCTGAAAAATAAATAACAACTGTCTTTTTCTTCTTTGCTGCATTAACATTTCCTGATACATTAAAAACAAGTACCATCGCCAGTAAAAATGCAATTACTCTGCCAAATCTTTTTATAAATTTATCCATAGTTTTATGTCCTTTCTATGTTTATATCTTATTTTGCATATCCCAGTTCTTTTACCCAGTCTGCCACTTCCGACTCAGATGCTCCCGAACTGAACCTCTCACCGTCCTGCCAGTCTCCTGTTCCTGCCATATCTGCGAGAAGCTGTCCACTGTCAGCAATTCCTGATGAAGCCGACGTGCAGAATGGAATTACGGTTTTTCCTGAAAAATCATTATTTTTAACAAATGTATTTACCGGCCATGCTGCGACATACCACCATATCGGATAACCTATAAATACTGTGTCATATGACTCCCAGTTTTTGACTGTTGTTGTTTTCAATTCAACATCTCTAAGACTTTCATCATCATGCTCTTTGCTTACACGGCTGTTATCATCCGTCCAGTTAAGATCATCATTTGTGTATGGTTCTTTTGGCTCTATCTCAAATGTATCACCGCCTGTTGCATCTGCTATGCTTTCCGCAACTGCTTTTGTATTTCCTGTTGCTGAGTAATAAACAACGAGTACCTTTCCTGAACCACCTGTTGTTTTTTTGCTTTCATTAGCAGTTGTACTACTGCCTGTTCCTTTGCTTTCTGATGAAATGTTTGCAGAAGATGAGTTTTCCTTATTTGCCGTACCGGACTCTGTACTGCCCGTACCACAGCCTGTCACAAGTCCCATTGTCATAATCGCCGCCATAAGCAACGCTGCCATCTTTCTTCGTTTCATAATATCTTGTCCCCTTTCTAATGAATCAAGCCGATATTCGCTATCCGCTTTGCTACTTTCTAATAATCGAACAACCATCCCATGATTTCTTTATCACGGCAGAACAAATACCCTCCGCCATGCTGGTATGTTACTTTTGTTCCTGCAAAATAATCACTTCCCTTTACATCGAGTACCAAAAGTTTATCAATCTGACATTTGCTAAGACCCTCTTTTTTATAAAGGTCATAAAGTGTCTGATATGCTTTTTTAAATGGATCTGAACTATAATACTCATCATTTTCCCCTATAACAAAATAAACAGGAGTTCTTGATTTCACTACAGGTTCATATGCTCCATCCCACTGTGAACTGCACATAAGTGCGGCTGTATATAATTCAGGTCGTTTTCCAAGTACAAGTGATAATGT
This sequence comes from Eubacterium sp. MSJ-13, assembly GCF_018918235.1. GTDB lineage: Bacteria > Bacillota > Clostridia > Lachnospirales > Lachnospiraceae > Butyribacter. Next base: position 9,818 of record NZ_JAHLQE010000028.1, on the reverse strand, counting down.
TTCACCGCCGCCTGAATAACCGTTTATATATACTTTTGATGAATCTATCTTATAATTTTTCAGAAAATATTCCGTCAATGCTATCGTCTGGTCTGCCGAATTCTGCTCCCAGTCGTTAAGCTGTGGTGCAACTATTATCATATTTTCATTATATTTTTGTGCCTCAAAACCAAAAGTTTCATAAACTGTGACCTCCTTAATTATTTATACCCTTATTATAAATTGCATATATTACTTACGGAAGTCTCCATTCGTTAATCAGTATTAACCTTTTGGTTATATATCATATTTAAATACTATGAATTAAATATATCCTGAAGCCATGCGGCGTAATCTTTTACCCAGCCGCCGTCTGCCCCAAATCCATGCGGCCATCCGTTTAATACTATACGCTTTGTTTTTATTCCCATTTTTCTTATTACTTTATACTGCTGTTCAAATTGGTCATAAAACGGATCTTCTGTTCCATACACATAAAAAGTCGGTGGCAGATTGCCTTCGGCAAGCCATGTCTTATCCATATTTCCAACACTGAGCCTGCCATAAAATGAATATATCATTCCATCTGCCGATGCGTGTGCCGGAATTTTATCAAGTTCATCGGGTACATAACTTTTATCTAATTCTACTCCCGTCACCTTTTCATCATAATGCATCAGAAATTCTCCTGCCTGAATACCTCCTGCCGAAAATCCCATAACTGCTATATCATCTTTGTCAATTCCATAAACATCTGCATTTTTCCTGATAAATCTTACCGTTCTTGCCACATCTAATGCTCCTTCTTCCTGACTGTATGGTTCAAGCCTGTAATCAACAATGAATGTCTGAAATCCATATTCTCTTAAAGCTGCTGCGGTCGGCAAAGAATCTGTATAATTGCCACGAAACTGATATGCACCGCCAGCCATCAATACCACTGCACCTTTCGGTTTTACCCCGCTTTTAACAGGAATTGCAGTTACATATGGTCTGAAGTCCCACTCGTCAAAATAACCTGTCATGTCTTTTGTAAACTTTGTTTTTGCAGGAGCTTTTCCTTCTTCCCATAAATAAAGAGCCTGTATTTTTTCGGAATCCGGTTTCGTATTTAATACAGTTTCATTTTCCCTAGGAGCCGGCATTTTTTTTAACATTTCCTCTCTTGACCAGCCCGTTATCTGACCACTTCCATAGTCATAGTCTTTAGGAAAATCTTTAGGTGTTGCCACTGTCTGTGATGATGTTCCCTCTCTAAGGTCATCTGTTTTATTTTCGTTTTTATCCATACTATCACTATCCTTTTTTACTTCGGATGCTTTCTGTATTGCAGAAATTCCACTTTCAAGGTTATTGTTACTATCTTTTTTTGCAGAACCGCAGGCAGTACACGAAAAAGCCGCCATTGCGATAATCAATGCTCTTATTATATTTGTCCTCATTTATATATCCTTTTCTAAAAAGCGGAAAATAAATTTCTTTACCTCCCGCTTAATATCCTTAACTTTTATATTAAAATTTATATTTGCAACATTACTATATTCTAAATGTCATTAAAGTTGACATTCACAATCCGCTTTCGCTGTTTGCTCATAAATGCAGTCGCTTTGCGACCTGTCAATGGTTGCGTTCGACTTTAGAACCACCAAACACCTGCGACATAGGTATTTTCTCTAACATACTGTCTATCTCATTTACTTCTTTCTGTGTCAGTTTTACTTCTGCCGATAATAAATTTTCTTCAAGACGCTCGATTTTTCTGGTTCCCGGAATCGGTACTATCCACGGCTTTTTTGCAAGCATCCATGCAAGAGAAATCTGTGCCGGTGTGACATTTTTAGCTTTTGCAGTTTCCTCTATCCATGCAAGAAATTTTTCATTTTCCTTTATTCCGCTTTCTGAGAACTGCGGCATAACCTTACGGTAATCTCCACTTTCACTAAACTCCGCAGCATTATTGTATCTCGCCGTCAGTAAACCGTTAGCTAATGGAGAAAATGCAACAAACCCGATATTTAATTCCGTAAGAACAGGAAACAGAGCTTCATAATCACGATACATCATTGAATATCTGTTCTGAATTGCTGTAACCGGACACACTTTATGGGCGCGCCTTATTATGTCCTCCTTTGCTTCTGAGAGTCCCCAGTGCAAAATCTTTCCCTGTTCCATAAGTTCTTTCATGGCTCCTGCCGTCTCCTCTATTGGAACTTTATTGTCAATACGGTGTATGTAGTATAAATCCAAATGGTCCGTCTGAAGCCGCTTTAACGAACCATCAATCGATTTCTTTATCGTCTCAGGTCTGCCATCAGGAATAAGCGGCTTATTTACACCCTCTGCCGTCTCATCAAACCTGATACCGCATTTTGATGCAATCTTAATATGATTTCGGTGAGGTTTTAATATTTCTCCTATCAGCTTTTCATTGTGATGCGGGTCATCAGCCGTCCCATACACCTCCGCCGTATCAAAAAATGTGCAGCCCATCTCCACTGCTTTTTCTAAAAGAAGTTCTGCCTCTTTCTTATCAAACGGTCTGCCATAAGCATGGCTCATTCCCATGCAGCCAAGACCAACGGCAGAAACCTCCAAATCTTTTCCAAGTATTCTTGTTTCCAACCTTTCACCTGCTTTCTTTTCAAGTTATATTAATCCTAATTTCTAAGCAATTTTTTCATTTATCAAGTCTGCTCAGACACAAATCTTTATTTTGAAAAATATTGTATATATGAATTTTTTATACTGCCCTTTTATAAGATATGTTTCTCAATTTAATTCCTAAATAATAACTTACAAACGCAATCAGTATCATCACTGCGATATAATCTGCTATAAAAAAGACAACGCTTTCCGTATAATCATAAAATACAAAATGATTTTTCATTAAAAGATAATCTGGTATCTGTCTCTTATCAGCAGCATAAATACCGTAACCGGCTGCGATGATAGCCACAAATCTTGCAATATACCTGCGTACTGCTGACGGTTTCTTAAATAATCTTCCAGTCATATTTACAACAATATTCCAATGTATGCCGAGGTGTGCAGACATAACAGCAAATCCCCAGTATGCACAAAACATATGAACCTGTCTAGCCCATGCTGACAACTTGACTACCCTGACCGCTTTAAACAAATGGTTTGACAATAATATTCCGCTTACCATAGAACCAGCCATAAGCACTATCATCGCTGCGACAAGCAATGTCTGTACTACGCGAAAAATCTGGTATCTGCCCTTTGTGATGTTATGGAGCCATTTTATATTAAAAAAATGATGTGCCAAAAATAATACAAGCATCGCCATACCTATCCACTCATGTGCCGTTTCACTAAGCAGACTATACGGCATTAGAAGCAGCAGACATACCGTCATGCATATATCAATAAAAATCCTAAACATAAGCCTTTTGTTCATATCAACCACCATCCCCGCGCTGTTTTTTACACATAGCAAATTTGTGCAAAGCACAAATCTTTGGTGTGAAAAATCGGATTTTTCATGCTAAAATCCTGCATATATGTTTTTCTCACACTATTACTTCATATTGTTTTTCCAAAAATCTACTGCATTATTAAGCCAATCTTTTGCCACCGTTTTCTCGCCCAGCCCAAATCCGTGTGACAATCCTTTAAACACCTCTATCTTTGCATTTGTACCATTTCTTTTAATATTAGCAATATATCTTTCCATACTGCGGTATGATGCAATTCCATCACTCGTTCCTACACAGGCATAAGTCGGAGGTTCATTTCCCGTCACCTCTGAAAGTCCTGTGTATTGCAGGATAACAGCAGCAGGAGCAGGATAATCCTTTTCTCCAAAATTTCCGGTTCCATAACTTCCAAGCCATGCAGCCATTCTTGCTCCGGCAGAACCACCCCAGAGTGAATAATCCCTCATGTCTATCTCAAGTTTTTTTGCATTTTCATGAAGAAAAGCTATTGCCCTTGCCAAATCTTCACAAGCAGTCTGAGCACCCGGTCGATAGATTAACGCAAACGCATTATATCCTTTTTTAGATAATTCAAGAGCCTGTGGAAAACTGTCATGTATTCCTGCAACATACATAAATCCTCCGCCTGCATTAACGATTGCCGTCTTTGCCCCTGCTTTTCCCTTAAAGAAAAACAACCCTGTGTCAGCCTTATCCGGATCTGCTTTCTTTTCTTTTTCGGTATAGATGTCATAAAAAATCGTATCTCCATCACCTGCACGCTTCTTCATATAATTGACAAGCTCAACTGTTTTCTGAGGATTTATCTCACTGTACCACGGCAGTATTGTTTTAACATTTTCTAAAGTCAGATTTTTACTTATGTCCATGTCAACCGGAAAAATCAATCTTCCATAATCTCCAAAAACAGAATCATTTATAACATCCATAACCTTTGATTTTAATGTATATTCCGACTGTTGTCCCGTCTCTTTTTTATCATCATTTTTCTGTTTCATTTCTACCGTCTCACTGTCATTTGATGAAGAATCTGAATTTACAACACTATTACTTTTTTTGTCTCCGCATCCGGTGAGTGATATTATACACAATAATACGCATAATACTATTTTGACATATTGCATTTAAAAACTCTCCTTAAAGATTTCATAAATCTCCTCATGAGTCATTTTTTTATAACTTCCCGGTGCAATATTACAAGACTCGGCAATCTCTTTTAAGCCATCATCCGATTCAAGTCCAAGCTCCCTAAGTGTCGTAGGAAGTCCAATTTCCTTAATAAAATCAGCCAATGCTTCCACACCTGCTTTGGCAAGCTCCTCGTCGCTCTTTCCGTCCCTTGAAATTCCCCAGACATTTTCTGCAAATCTGACAAATTTTGAAAGTCCGTCCCTATAAATATGTCTGTAATAAACAGGGTGCAATACCGCAAGACCACATCCATGATTGCAATCTGTGTATGCACCAAGCTGGTGCTCCATCTGATGACACTCAAAGTCACATTTTTTGCCAAGTTTGATTATGCGGTTTTCTGCCATTGTAGATGCCCACATAAGGTTGCTTCTTGCAGTGTAATCCTTAGGATTTTTTATCGCTGCACGCAGGTTTTTGATAACGCTTCTCATCAGCGCTTCTGAAATATCATCCGATACATTATCCTCATTTGGCTCACTGAAATATGTCTCCATAATATGAGATAAAATATCAAAACTTCCTGAAACCATCTGTTTCTGAGGAACTGTATATGTGTAGCAAGGATCCATCAACGCAAACTCAGGATTGCATTTTGGATAATCCCTGCCTGTCTTAACTTTTAAAGCCTCATTTGTTATGACAGCACCACCGTTACATTCACTTCCTGTACCTGCTACCGTCACTATAACACCGAGCGGCAACGGTTCAAAATCGACAACACCCGGTTTTGCCCAGTATTCATCCCATATATCTTTTTCGCTTACCGCCGCCATCGAAACTGCCTTGCAGCAATCCATAACCGAACCGCCACCGATTCCGAGTATCCAGTCTGCCTTACTGTCTTTTGCAAGTCTTGCACCCTCAAGCACTTTCTCATAGGTAGGATTTGCCATAATTCCGGAAAATTCAATAATTTCCTTTCCGGCTTTCTCAAGAATATCCTTAACCTCATCATAAATTCCATTTTTCTTAATCGAACCGGAACCATAGGCAAGCAAAACCTTATCACCATGTTTTCCAGCAAGACACGAAAGGTACTCTTTCACGCAGTCCTTACCAAAATAAACTTTAGTAGAATTCTCAAAAATAAAATTATTCATAATATTTATCCTCCATTTCCTATCTAGTGCATTTGTAAAACTGTTGCTATATATAAACCATTGTGCAGATATAACAAATAATCAATTTTACAAATGACTATCTAAATATTCAAACCTTTTACCCACTGCTCCACTTCATCAGAAGATGCACCTGAAGAAAATCTCTTTCCCTCCTGCCATTTTCCGCTTCCTGCCTGTTCTTCAAGAAGTTTTCCGCTGTCACCTATTCCTGACGATGTAGAAGTACAGAATGGTATAACTGCCTTTCCCTTAAAATCATTTAACTGCACAAAACTGTTTACCGGCCATGCCGCAATCCCCCACCATATAGGATATCCTATAAATACCGTGTCATATGAATCAAAATCATCAACTGAATTATATTCAAGCTCAACATCTCTCAAACTTGTATCTTTATTTTCCTTTGAAACTCTGCTGTTCTTGTCTGTCCAGTCAAGGTCATCGTCACTGTATGGCTTAGTCGGAACAAGTTCAAATAAATCTCCTCCTGTCGTTTTCGCTATCGTCTGTGCAACGGCTTTTGTTGAACCTGTTGCAGAATAATAAATCACAAGAACTTTTGACTTGTCATCTTTACCACTTCTTACTGATGTTGTTTTCGATGACTGCTTTGTCTTTGTGACCGATGTGTCCGTTGTCGCACCGCATCCGGCAAGCAAAACCGCCACCATTGTTACTGATAATAATAATGATAATAATTTTTTCAAATCATCTTCCTCCCGTTAATTATTTTTTATAACCAGCTTGTTTCCTGACTTTTTCAATAAACATCCCTTGCTTTCGCTCGGTCAGCTTATTCTTTTTATATAATACAAAAAACGAGGCTTCATAAGAAGTCCCGTTTTGTTATTCAGTATTAACCCAAAGGTTATAGCTGCACCTTATATTCCGCTTTATGTATTATCCCTTTTACCTGTTTTATCGCTTTCAAAAGTCTTTTGACCTTTTCTGACGGCTCTTTTGAATAGAGCAACCCAAATGACATCCCATAATTCCAATCTACAGGAATAACTCTCATAAGAGGATGGACATTCTCCCAGCTTTTTACCGCCAAAAGCATTTTATTCTCATTCTCACATTTATTAAAAATATCAACATTGTAAAAATCAAAATCCTCTATTTCTATTTCGGGATGCTCTCTCCACAATTCATCACGAAGCATATCAACATAGTTGCTCCATCCCCTATGCATCAACATAAGTTTTTCACCTTTGAGATCCGATAACTCCAACATTTCTCTGTCCGCAAGCCGATGTTTGACAGAAACCGCCAGACAAAATTTCTGTCTCGTAAGTTCTATTCCATTACACTTTCGCAATTTTAGCATGGTGTCATCAAATATCCCCGCAACTACATCTATATTCTGCCCTAAGTTCCCCAATATTTCTTTCGCATTTTCCAGAGTGTTTTCAAACGGCACTAATTGAAATTTCATATCCGGTATATTCTCATGGATTTTTGGCCACAGATCCACAAATACCTGTGGCGATGTCATAAGAGATACTCCAACCCTTATAATATTCTCATCGCCCGACATTGCATTTTTTGCCCTGATAACAGACTCTTTACAATATTTAATAACATACTCTGCATCCTTATATAAAGACTTTCCCGATTCAGTCAGGCTAAGTCCCCTGTGAGTGCGGTCAAAAAGCTGCAAACCAAGACTGCCCTCCAGAGAATTTATCTGTTTTATCACCGCCGGTGCAGTAATAAACATTTTTTCGGCAGCCTTACTGAAACTTCCAGATTCAGCAACACATATAAATGTATCAAGCTGTGGATTGTACATCATGTTCTTTCCTCCCTGTCAATCTTACACAAATTTTCAAAAATTGCATAACAGATTTTTCTATATTATCAATAATCTCTGCACGAAATACAATCTTTTCTGCACCAAATACGATTTTTACTATTATTTATTATTCCATCCACTTATCCAAACCATATCCGAAAAAAATTTTGTTAATAAAAAATATATTACATGCTTTACCATTTATTTGTATCAACATATGTTTTTTGTTTTGCATTTTTTATCAGCTTTGTAAACATTTCATCCTCCGAAGCTTGACCAATACTGATGGTACTCTTTTTGTAATTGCTGTATGGCACTTTATAGAATGACTGCTTTGTCATATTTCTTAATTCAGCGTTCAATTTAGTACTGATGGCTTCTGAATCCAATACCTCACGAAAATCTTTATTCACTGCATTAACTGTATTTACACTTGTAAACTGCACACTTTGGTTTAAAGTTTCCACTCTCATTACTCACTACACCCCTTTCTGATTTTTATAATAACTCATAAACATAAATTATTTTTCCAAACAGACTTAGCTTATAAAAATATCTACTATATTAGATATCGTCAAAAATCTATTTTTGTGTAGTATCCTCTTTTATATTACCTTTATCAATATTCTCCATTATCAATTTATCAGTAACTTCATACAGCCGCTTAGAACCAAGTTTTGTCTTACTCTGTCTGCCATACACCTGCTCTGCCGTCACGCCATGTTCCCTCCAGTCACTGCCACCATTACTGTTATTTAAAATTAAAGGCTGAAGATTGTCCATTGCATGAGCAAATTTTGACTCCGCTGTCTCAAATTCTTCAAACTCATCAAACAGCTTTATAAGTTCATCTTTCTGCTCATCAGGGAGTATCGAAAATATCCTCTCTTTTGCCGCATCTTCCCTTGCTTTCTGCGTCTTAAGATTTTCAGCATCGTACGCATATGTATCACCTGCATCTATCTCCACTATGTCATGTATCAGGCACATGAACATAACCTTTCCAATATCCACAGGCTCATTTGAATATTCTTTTAAAAGATATGCCATGATCGCCATATGCCATGCGTGTTCTGCATCATTTTCGTTTCTGCCATGTCCTGACAGATGTGTCTGTCTGAATATATTTTTTTCCTTATCTATCTCCAACGCAAAATCAAGCTGTCTTTTTAATCTTTCATCCATAAATTTCTGCCTCCAAAATATGTAATACCTTTACTGCAAATATTATAACACTGCTTATTTTTATTTTCTACCTCACAAAAAGGCAAAAAAACAGACAGAGGTTTTCATCTGCCGTTCATCTATATATTTCCAGACATTTGAAAAACTTCCATATATTATATATCCATGAGTCAAGTGGATATTCGCAATCCACTCTGATACTTGCTCATAACACGATATATAATTAGTTTCTCAATTGCCTGATTATAGTGTAAACAGTAACAGCTATTAAAACCTCTGTCTATTTTACTTTAACAGTAATCTTTCCTTATTTCCAAACTTCCTCTGCTATCTCTTTTACAAGTGCGAGTTTCGCCCACTGCTGTTCTTCCGTAAGTTTATTTCCAATCTCACATGAAGCAAATCCGCACTGTGGACTTAAACATAAACGGTCAAGTGGAATATATTTTGCAGCCTGCTCAATTCTTGCCTTTACAGCTTCCTTGTCCTCAAGTTCAGGTTTCTTAGTTGTTATAAGACCAAGTACGACTTTCTTATCAGGTGAAACTTTTGCAAGTGGAGCAAAACCGCCGGATCTCTCATCATCATACTCTAAAAGAAGTGCATCAACATTTTCCTGTGCAAATACATAATCTGCAACTGAATCGTAAGATCCGCTTGTAAAGAATGTAGAATGATAATTACCTCTACAAATATGTGATGTAATAACCATATCCTCCGGTTTCTTTTCAAGTGCAAGATTATTTACTTTCAAAAGCTGTGCCTTTACATCCTCAATATCAAGTCCGAGAGATTTATATCTCTGTTTTGCGGCATCCCCTACAATCGCACCCCATGTACAATCATCAAACTGAAGATTACGGCATCCTGCCTCATAAAACTGTGCGATAACTTTCTGATATGCTGTTCCTATATCCTGGATAAGCTCATCATCCGTTGCATAAAACTCTCTTGTCTTTTCTATATTCTGAGGAACTATCATCTGCTGATACATCTGTGCAGGGGCAGGTATCGTGTATTTCGCCACTGTATTCTCATCCTCAAACTGCTTAAGGAATTTAAAATATTCCACAAATGGATGTG
>NZ_JAHLQE010000033.1 GCF_018918235.1 Eubacterium sp. MSJ-13 | reverse complement strand
TCTTTACATTATCTCCAACCATGAGATACTCTTTGTTTTCAACTGAAAGTCTTAACATTCGCATTACCTCCCTGTATTCTCTTTCCGGCAACCTGTCTAAATTCTGTGCTCTGGCTTTTTATTTTTTGTCAGACTGAATTTAAAAAAGCATTTAAGGAAATATTATTTGTAAATTCATAAACCAAAACTGCTATGTCCTTGCCTCGTGAACGAAAATGTAACAGAATGGATATTGTGTTACATTTTCGTGGAATATTTTTTATCTAATGTGATAGTTTTGTTTAAAATAGTTGTGAAAAAGTATAATTTTACCTCGAATAATAAGAAAAATAAGAAATTATTATTACAGAATTATATAATCTGAGATTTTTTACATGGCAAACAGACACAAAACTTAACGCTTCTTATTACAAATTCAGTGTCTTTTTTGTCTTTACCATATTTTATTTTTTAAAATACTATAGATTTACAAGTCCAAAGACCTCATCCCTGTCATCCTGATCTATACCAAGATATCTCGTTGTTATCTTATACGATGAATGATTATATATACTTGTCAAAAGTGCCGGCGATACTCCTTTTTTCCATGCATGATATCCAAAAGTTTTTCTTAATGAATGACTGCTGACTCTATGACCAAGCTGGCATTTCTCTGCTGCATGAGATATTATACGAAACGCCTGAATCCTGCTGATGGGTTTGTTACCTGATTTCTGACCAAGAAAGATAAATCTTTCCATTAATTCAGCCAGATTTATTTTCTTTGCAAATAAATCTTTTAGAAATGAAGCCAATGCCTCTTTCAAATTATTGTTGATAAAAATAGTTGTCTTTTTACCTGTTTTCTGCTCTTTGATATCAATATGGGATTTGAACGACAGCAAACCTTCATTATACACATCTTTCCAACGAAGCTTTAAAATATCAGAAATGCGCAAAGCTGTATTAAGTCCACATATGATAAGGAGCCAGTTTCTCTTATTAGGTTTTACATCACAATAATACTTTTTTATCTTATCAAGTTCCCCAATATCACGAATAGGCTGAGTAGTTTTCATTTCTATAAATCCTTCCTTTCAATATTTTCATATAAATTTCAAAAAAATGCTAAAGTCTTAAATTTAACTGCCGATAAATAAAGTGTAAGAAAAAAAAATGTAACACAATATCCATTGTGTTACATTTTTAATTTTAATTTCATATATAATCGTTCTACAATTAAAAGGCAATAAGCAGTACAACGAATTTATTGCTCTTCTTTCATTTCTTCAATATTAATGACATCGTCAAGAACATAGCAAAAAGACGGTGACGATGAATTTGCATTTTCTTTATACGGAATATTAAGGTTTATCTTATCATCCGTGTCAAATACACTCACACCGGTAAACGGACCCGAAAAAACATCCAGTTTTCCTTCTTCAATTTTTTCTATTGTATCCTCTACCATCTCCTTTGTTCCTTTTGGCACTATTGCTTCATTTATATCAAGAATCCTTACCCAGCCTTTGTCAATCCCTGCCATTGCATCCTGCTTATAAGTACGCCCGTCAATACAGTCTTCTATTTTTTTATCGTGCAGCAATGCATAAACAGACTGTTCAAAATAACTTGAATAATCAACACAGCAGCTAACTAAAGACCTAGTTGGTGCAATATCAGTCATGCTCTGATTATATCCCACATGATATACCGGTATATCCCTTTGAGCATTTTCACATATAGCTGCTGGTCCGACCGTATCTGAATGTTGTGATATGACAACACAGTCCTCATCAGCCAGCTCTTTTGCAGCCTGTTTTTCTACAGAATAGCTTGACCAGGTATTTGTGTATTTCACTGTCATGACAGCCTCAGGCACGACCGACCTGACACCAAGATAAAATGATGTATATCCCGATATTACCTCCGGCAGTGGAAACGCTGCCACATAACCTACCTTTGCCTGCTCCGAAGTAATAATCTTTTGAGCTATCATCTGTTTTATCTTCATTCCTGCTACTTTACCGCATATATATCTTCCCTGATATATTTCGCCAAAGCAATTATGATAATTTGACAAAACCGGCTTTTTATTTGCATTATCTCCTGTCGGCACACAAAACTGTATATCTGGATATTTTTTCGCTTTTGCTTTAACCTCCGGTCCATAACCATAGCTTGCAGCAATGATATAATCACATCCACCGTCTATAAGCTTTTGTAAAGGTTTTTCTAATTGTCCCTCTGCCACATTGTATATCGTGACACATTCTATTTGATCACCATACACCTCCATGACATGATTTCTTGCTTTTATGAAATTATCTGTATAAGGCGTAATCTCATCTCCTACAAATATAAAACCAACCTTAATATGTTTTTCTTCTGTTTTAGTAAACTTATGTATTCCAAACAAACATAAAGTCATAACGATACAGGTTATCAGGCATAATGCATATCTTTTTTTCATTCGTTCAATTCTCCTTTTGATCTTGCATATAAACTTTCTACATCAATGACACCCTCATCGATCAGTGCTAACATTATCTTAACAAGTTTTGGATCAAACTGTGTCCCACTGCAACGCCTTAATTCATCTGTCACATAATCAATATCAAGCTGTTTTCGATATACACGATTCGCAGTCATGGCATCAAATGCATCTGCAATACCGATAATACGTGCCTCAATAGGAATCTCCTCGCCTTTCAGACCGTGACAGTAACCGGTTCCATCATATTTTTCATGATGATACAAAGCTCCGATGTCCACATTATCTATCAATGTAAAATCCTTTAATATCTCAGCCCCCAGAGTTACATGTGTCTTCATTATCTTATACTCTTCATCAGTAAGCTTTGCCGGCTTATTTAAAATTGCATCGGGTATTCCAATTTTCCCTATATCATGTAGCAAAGCCATCTTGCGAAGATTTTCACATCTTTCATCAGAAAAGCCAAGTCTTTTTGCTATTGCAACCGAATATTCCGATACACGATATGAATGTTCACTTGTATTATTATCTTTTGCATCAACGGTGCGTGCGATTGAAAGAATCGTTTCATTACTCATCTTAATCTGTTTCTTTGCATATTCAAGTTCGAGTTTTTGTTTAAGCATTGTTCTCTGCATACAGGTTCTCGTGATAAACCATGTGAGCCATATAAGCACCAATCCCGCTATAACACAGATATAAAGTCTGAACCACCAGTATTGGTACATTTCATTTTCTTTATCAATAATGTATCTTCCAGATTCTATAACATTTCCGTCATAACCATCTAAAATGGATATTTTAAACACATATCTGCCAGTTTTTAAGTCAGTATATGTTATCTTATTAAAATCACTTAACAGGCATACGTGCTCTTTTGTATCATGCCCTTTTAACATAACACTAATATATGGATCTTTCATAGAATAATTCAATATCTCCGGTGCAAATGTAATCTGTCTCGAATCCGCCGACAGTTTTAATGTATCTATACGGTCTATTGCCATCTTTTCACCATCAACTTCAACATAATTCATTATCATACGGTACGAATCATCCACCATATTATCATCTGACATATTTACCTTTACCACACCCGTATCACAGCAAAGATACAGATTATCATTTTCTCTGCACTGCCATGAATTTGCAACCAATGATGTTCTAAATCCATGTTTTGAATTTATCAACAGATAATCTCTTCTCTTGTTTTTAATCAGATCTTCTATCTTTGCCTCATAAATCCCTGCACTGCATAATACCCAGCAGAGTCCACTATTATTACACACTATATCATAATTATTGCTATATGGAAATTTATCAAGACTTTTGACTTTACCATCTTTAGACATATAACAAATGCCGTTACTTGTAACAATAAACACACCACCACAAACCGGCTCGCTGACCATTCTCAGCACAATATCCGATGACAAACCGTCCTTTTTTGTTATCTGTGTCACTTTACCATTTTTATCAATCTTTGTTATTCCAGCACCATCCGAACCGACATAGCAGGCCTTTTTATATTCCAACAGACATAATGACTTTTCATTTAGTATTCCCTGCTCTGAATCCAAAACATTCACAACACTGTCCCCTGATATAACTGCAACACCATAATCTCCGGCTATCATAATCTTACCATCACTACATTCGATTATATTTCTAAAACACATCCCCGGTGCTCCCTGTTTGTCAGTGAAATTTTTAACATTATATCTGCCTTTTTTATTTATCGTAACTTTATATACTCCCATTTCAGTTGTGGCTATCCACAATGCATTTTTGCTGTCTGCCTTCAAGCAGCTTACCCTGACATTCTTAAGCCGTTTTGTAAGTGAATTATTTACTTTTTTTCTTTCTTTAACAGCCACCAGACCGTCATCAGTACCGCAAAATAGTAATCCGTCCCATTTTTCTACAGAATTGACAACTGCCGTCATACCAATATTTTGAAATATCTCCTCAAACGGGGATTTACACATTTTTAGCAGTCCAAGCCTTGATGAACTAAACCATAGATTACCCTGATAATCAACAAGCATACTTTCAATAGAACTGTTAAAATTATTGGTGTCCAGCTTGCGGTAACTACCATTTTTATCCAGAATTGCCACACCTGTATCAGAGCATACAAATATTTTATTATTTTCAGTCTGATAAAAACAATTAACAGATTCAAAACCACCTATCTTAATATCAGCTTTAAGATTTGGTTTCTCTTCTTTCATATCAAATATGTATATTGAACTTCCGGTTGTCCCAATAAATAACTGCCCAGTCTTTGAAAAATAAACTTCATTGCAATCCTTAAATCTGCTGATGCTTTTAGGAGTATTTATAATCTTTCCATCACGAATCCAGAACACTTCTCCTTCTTTAGTTACACCAACAACATTTCCTTTATCATCAGCAGTCATTGACACCACATTTTTTATGTTTTTAAATGTTTTTGTCACCTTGACTCCTCCGCTAAGAGATACTACCGATAATGCCTCTGAAGTTCCAATATAATAATTTCCATGTGAATCACATACAATTTTATTTACTGAATTTGAAAGCAGTCCATTCTGATCGTCCACCACATTAACTGCATCCTCATTTATAAAAATAGTAACACCGTTATCATTAGTTCCTACCCATAATCTTCCCTCTTCATCTACATACAGACAATTTACACTCTTGACGGAACTTATATCCTGAAAACAGACAAACTTCACTCCATCATACTTAAACAGTCCGGCATAAGTACCAATCCACAGCTTTCCATCCTTTGTCTGTGCAATATCATTTGCTTCACCTGACAAAAGCCCCTCTTCCCTTGAATACTGCGTCTGTATATAAGTATTATATTCCGAAGCATATTCTGAGTTTGTTTTTGAAGCATCCCCGGAATTTGTCTGCACCGCAAGTGCTGTGTCAGTTGTTCCACAAAAAGTGCCTGCTGCAACTACACTAACTATGATTATTTTTGTTATGGTTTTAAATCTTTTTCCATTTTTTCTGACATAACGAACAATCTTAATCAATAAATAAATTATCTCCACAGTCAACATCTTATCCATAAACTCTACACAAAATTGCCCAGCAATATAAGAAATAAATTTTGGCAGTCCCTTATCAACGCACAGCAACATAACCTGATTTCCCCAGATATTATTTATCTTCCCACTATACAACACTGCATTTATCATAACCGCCGTAATCGTTGAAAATACGGCAAGTCCCATACCTAAAGTCATCGTCGTAAACTGTTTATCAAAAACTTTCTTTTTTGAATAAAAACCTACAATGATACCTAATAGCCCCCCAACAATACAATAAACCAGCTCCTGTTGAGCAAATATTCCGTAAATGATATTGTTGGTAAATCCGACAAATGCTCCACAGACAGCACCATATAAATATGCGATCAAAAAAGTTCCTATCGAGTCAAGCCACACTGGCAATACTAATTTTACGGCAAATTCCCTGCCTAAAATGTCAACAAACAATGCCGCCACAGTTGCCAAAATTATCATGTATTCTTTTTTATTTTTCATTTGCATATTCTCCTCAGATTAATAAACACATACTGATCTGTATCTTCGATAAATATTACTGCATCCACTATTTATTTTTTGCAAAAGAAATGAGCATCTCCTTTATCCTTTTAAGTTCAGGAATATAATCCTTATTTTCGTCTGCTCCCCATACAAAGCCGTTAGCATAGTATGTGCAGACAGCCATCATAACATGAACCGTTTCACGCATAAATTCTTCAAATGGTATATCAGTTCTAAGTGTATGGTCTTCTTTTGCTTTTTCATACATTTTAATAAATCTTGTATCCGCAGACAGCAGCGAAGCATTAAAACCTTTAAGTTTTTTTCTGTCGACACCTGAATGTGAAACAAAATGATTGAAATTATCATTAAATTGCAAAAGTGCTTTATGATTTATGTACATATCAATAAAACTATCCATCGTAAAAATAAATCTGTCAATAGCAGAAATCCCACCTAATGATGAAATCGGTCTGTTTCTGTCCAGCTCATCAAGATACTCTTTCCACTTTGCAGAATTGACTGCAATAACAAGATCAAGCTTACTCGGATAATGACGAAATACAGTGGCTCTCCCAACACCTGCTGCCTGTGCGATCTTTGCCATACTTGTAACTTCAATTTTTTCTCTTACAAACACATCAAATGCTGCATCTATTATCCTTTTTTCTTCTACTTCTCTCATAAGTTTTCCTTTCCATTGATACTCCTAGTCTTAATAATAATATATGTGCAGAAAAGTTTCAAGTATTAGAACATATTTGAAAAAACATAATTACAACTTATAAATAAAAAACTGCCACATTGCAGATATTATAATGATATTTGCAATGTGACAGTTTTCTATTTTTCTAATTTATACACACTATATTATTGCTTAATTTTTACACAATATAGAACTAAAACTTAAATAATATTTTTTTGATGCACAAAATTTTGTTACTGTCTTACTTTAATGTGCACTTCACGAAGCTGCTGTTCACTTACTTCGTTTGGTGCTCCGCACATAAGATCCTGTGCATTTCCATTCATTGGGAATGGAATTATCTCACGAATATTTTCTTCGTTGCGAAGAAGCATTATCATACGGTCAACTCCCGGTGCCATTCCTGCGTGTGGTGGTGCTCCGAACTGGAACGCATTGTAGAGTGCTCCGAATTTTTCTTTTAAGTCTTCCTCTGTGTAGCCTGCAATCTCAAATGCCTTAACCATTATGTCGAGGTCGTGATTACGGACTGCTCCTGATGAAAGTTCAATA
Source organism: Eubacterium sp. MSJ-13 (assembly GCF_018918235.1). Taxonomy (GTDB): domain Bacteria; phylum Bacillota; class Clostridia; order Lachnospirales; family Lachnospiraceae; genus Butyribacter. The sequence continues at coordinate 1,550 of NZ_JAHLQE010000033.1, read as the reverse complement.
CCGTTACATACGATGTCGTACTGGTATGCAAGGATTTCAGATGGTTCTTTCGTATTTAATGCTTCAAGTCCGCCCTGTGGCATTGAGAATGGGTTATGAGTAAAGATATATTTCTTCTCCTCATTGTCATACTCATACATTGGGAAGTCGTTTATATAGCAGAATCTGTAGCTATTCTTCTCTATAAGGTCAAGTCTGTTTCCAAGCTCAGTACGAATCTGTCCTGCATAAAGAGCTGCCTGCGCTTCCCTGTCTGCGATAAAGAAGATTGTATCTCCGGGTGTAAGTCCTGCTATATCAGCAATCTCCTGTTTCATATCATCAGGAATGAATTTGTCGATAGGTCCTTTGTATGATTTATCTTCAAGTACCTCAAGATAACCAAGTCCGCCCATTCCGATAGACTGTGCAAATTTGAGAAGTTTCTCATGCTGTCCCTTTGAAAGTTTTGCATGAACATTTATCGCACGAACTGTCTTTCCATGGAACGGCTTAAATGTGCATCTCTGGAAGAAGTCAGTAACATCAACGATGCGGAGTGGATTTCTAAGGTCAGGCTTGTCTGAACCAAATTCAAGCATTGCCTGTTTGTAGCTGATGATAGGGTATGGTGCCTGTGTAACCTCATATCCTTCAGGTGCAAACTTCTCAAATGCTGCTGTGAGGACTTCCTCTCCAACCTTAAATACATCTTCCTGTGTTGCAAAGCTCATCTCAAAGTCAAGCTGATAGAACTCTCCCGGTGAACGGTCTGCTCTCGCATCCTCATCTCTGAAACAAGGTGCTATCTGGAAATACTTGTCAAAACCTGACACCATAAGAAGCTGCTTGTACTGCTGTGGTGCCTGTGGCAATGCATAGAATTTACCCTTAAATTTGCGTGATGGCACAATATAATCTCTCGCACCCTCTGGTGATGATGCACAAAGGATAGGTGTCTGAATCTCTAAAAATCCCATATCTGTCATCTTCTGACGAAGAAAACTGATAACATTTGATCTGAAAATCATATTGTCACGAACCTTTGCATTTCTAAGGTCAAGATAACGATATTTAAGACGAACATCCTCTCTTGTCTCTTTTGATGTCATAATCTCAAAAGGAAGCTGTCTGTAAACCCTGCCAAGAACCTCTACCTTGTGTGCCTCAAGCTCGATAGTTCCTGTAGGAATCTTTGGATTGTATGTCTCCTCATCTCTGTGCTCTACGACACCTTCAACTGAGATACAATCTTCCTTGCTTATCCCATCGAGGAGTTTTGTGTCACGCATAACAACCTGCATAACACCATACATATCTCTAAGGTCAACAAATGATACACCGCCGTGGTCACGGATATTTTCTACCCATCCGGCAAGTCTTAATGTTTCGCCAACATTGCTCTCACTAATGTCGTTTAATGTTTTGTCACGATAAATATTTCCTACGTTCATTTTTATCCTCCTAAAAAACAGGTCTTTGCAAAACTTACTCTACTCTTTGATGCCTGCACAGAGTCAAGCGGATATTCGCAATCCGCTTTGCTACTTGCTCATAACACTATTAGCTGC
>NZ_JAHLQE010000063.1 GCF_018918235.1 Eubacterium sp. MSJ-13 | reverse complement strand
CATTGTATATCAAAAATTCATCTCGAAATTCTTCGTTCAGAAGATTCCGAGAGTACATTTTATAATCTCTTACAAACATCCACGCCTTTTATACATAACAAAATTTCACCAGAAACTCTGAAAATCAACGCTTGACCTAATTGTATCATATAGACTGAAAAAAAGCCATGCACCGAAGTACATGGCTTTTTATATTTATAAGTACAATATTACTGTATAACTACAGCAATATTTATCTTCCGACAAATCAGATATTAATCACTGATAAATCCTCTATAATGACGAACTAACATCTGTGACTCTACCTGTTTCAATGTCTCAAGTACAACACCTACGATAATGATAAGTGATGTTCCACCGAATGATACATTTGCACCGAATGCACCTGAGAAGAAAATAGGTACTATTGCTACAAATGATAATCCTACTGCACCGATGAAAATGATGCTGTTAAGGATTTTTGTAAGATAATCAGTCGTTGGTTTACCAGGTCTGATTCCAGGAATGAAACCACCCTGTTTTTTCATATTCATTGCAATCTCCTGTGGATTGAATGTTATTGAAGTATAGAAGTATGCAAAGAATATAAGCAATACTATATATACAACAAGACCAAGTGTATATTTGAACTCGCCAAGGCTGTCAAAATTACACCATGAATTCTGATTTAACACTTTCAATATCTTCTGCCCCAATGAAGCACCATCTCCTGATGCCGGCTGGATACCTGCAAATCCCGCAATAACGATTGGCATTGAGAAAAGTGAGCCTGCAAAGATTACAGGAATAACACCTGCTGTGTTTACTTTAAGTGGAATATGTGATGACTGTCCACCGACAAGTTTTCTTCCCTGTGTCTTCTTTGAATACTGTACGCTTATTCTTCTCTCACCATCTGAAAGAACGATAATAAATACTACCATTCCAAGTAATACTGCAATAATAACTATTGCTGCCAATAAACCATTTGTTACTGTAGTTGCACCCTTTATAAACTTCTCGTAGAGATTTGCCATATCATTTGGCAATCTTGAAACGATATTATATAAAAGGATAATAGATATACCGTTTCCTACACCCTTTTCAGTAATCTGCTCACCTAACCACATTAAGAAAGCAGAACCTGCTGTCAATGATACAATGATGACTGAAACTGATGTGAACGTAATCTTATCGTCAGTAAGGTATCCGCTGTTACCAAAGCCAATAGCCATGGCAGCACTTTCCATTACTGAAAGTCCGATTGTCACATATCTTGTATATTCTGTGAGTTTCTTTCTTCCCTCCTCACCATCTTTGTGAAGTTCCTCTAAACGAGGAATAGCGATCGTGAGAAGCTGAATAATAATTGATGCTGTAATGTATGGTGTAATGTTCAACGCAAAGATTGACATTGATTCAAATGAACCACCTGTCAACTGATTGAAGAAATCGAGTGACTTCTGTGAGTTGAACATTTCCCTGATTGCCTCATACTTAACTCCCGGAACTGGAAGCTGTGAACCAATACGGACAACTATCAAAGTAAAGAAAGTATAGAGAAGCTTCTTTCTTAAATCTTTGATCTTAAATGCATTACGGACTGTTTCAAACATCCTTAGATCACCTCAGCTTTTCCACCAAGAGCCTCAATCTTCTCAACAGCACTCTTGCTGAATGCGTTTACCTGTACTGTAAGCTTCTTAGTTAATTCTCCATTTCCAAGTATCTTAACGCCATCCTTAGGGTTGCTGATGATACCTTTTTCAAGTAATGCTTCAACTGTTACTACATCACCGTCTGTAAATTTTTCTAATTTGTCAACATTAATAGCAACGATTTCCTTAGAGTTAATGTTTGTGAAACCTCTCTTTGGAATACGTCTGTAAAGTGGCATCTGTCCACCTTCAAAACCAGGACGTGGAGCACCAGAACGAGCCTTCTGACCTTTATGACCCTTACCTGCTGTCTTTCCGTTTCCTGAACCATGACCACGACCACGTCTGAAGTTGTCGCTCTGTTTTGAACCTGCTGCTGGACTTAATTCTGATAAATTCATTGTTTAACCTCCTAAAACTGGGCTGTACCTCTCACAGCCACACAAATCACTAACGGGCAACTGCAAAATGCTCACTGTTTAAAAAAGCTGTTCTTGCTTTTTATAGCGGCAAACTTCGCAATTTTAGAAAAAAGCTGTTTTTGCTTTTTTCTAATGCCAAGCGTAGCTTGGCTATGCCCTCGCTACAATTCAATATTCTACCATAAACAATACCTGTTTGTACAGTAGAATTTTAATAAAAATAACGCCGCAGGGGGACTCATGAGCTATCATAATAACTCTCCCCTTACCGCGTTTCTTTATTCACGAATCTATATTAGATCTCTTCTACCTTAACAAGGTGTCTTACGTGCCAGATCATTCCTCTAACTGCTTCGTTGTCAGGCAGCTCAACTGTCTTGTTTACTTTCTTTAAGCCTAATGCTTCAACAGTTGCACGCTGTTTTGGAATGGCACCGATTGTAGATTTTACTAATGTAACCTTTAACTTATCTGCCATAATAGCCTCCATTCAGTTTAAACAATTAGCCTAAAAGTTCCTCCAATGAGATACCACGAGCCTTTGCTACATCTTCAGGTCTCTTAAGGTTGCTAAGACCATTTACTGCTGCAAGTACTACGTTCTGCTTGTTGTTAGAACCAAGAGACTTTGTACGGATGTTTTTGTAACCTGCAAGCTCAAGTACGGCACGGGCTGGACCACCTGCGATGATACCAGTACCTTCTGGAGCTCTCTTAATAAGTACGGATGCACTACCAAACTTACCTGTTAAGTCATGTGGTACGCTGCCGTTCTCGTCGATAGGAACTTCAACAAGTTTCTTGATGGCATCTTCTTTTCCTTTACGGATAGCTTCAGGAATTTCTGTTGCTTTTCCAAGACCAACACCAACATGTCCGTTCTTATCGCCAACTACTACTAATGCAGTAAATTTCATGTTACGTCCACCTTTAACTACTTTGGTAACACGCTTGATTGTTACTACATTATCTTCCAGCTCTAACTGGCTGGCATCAATAATTGTACGTTTCATGAGTTTTCCTCCTAAATCAATTCACGAATCCCAACCAATATTAGAATTCTAATCCTGCTTCTCTTGCTGCTTCAGCTAAAGCCTTAACCTTACCCTGATATATGAAACCGCCTCTATCAAAGACAACAGTTGTAATACCTTTATCTAATGCTCTCTTTGCGATTACTTCGCCAAGTTTAGTAGCTGCTTCAACATTGTTAGTTTTCTCTAAACCTTCTTTAACATCTTTCTGTAAAGTTGAAGCTGATACCAAAGTATTACCAACAGTATCATCGATAATCTGAGCGTACATATGATTGTTGCTTCTAAATACAGCTAAACGTGGTCTCTCGGCTGTGCCTGAGAAACGATTACGAACCTTCATGTGTTTCTTCACACGAACTTCACTTCTTGACTGCTTTTTAATCATCGTATATTCACTCCTTTTTTATTTTTTACCTGTCTTACCAACTTTACGTCTGATAACTTCATCAGAGTACTTAATACCCTTACCCTTATAAGGTTCTGGAGCTCTCTTCTCTCTGATTTCAGCAGCGTACTGGCCGACTTTTTCCTTATCGATACCTTTAACGATAATCTTGTTCTGTCCTTCAACGATTACTTCAAGACCTTCTGGATCTTCCATCTCAACAGGATGAGAATATCCAAGAGAAAGTGTAAGTTTCTTTCCCTGTTTCTGAGCTCTGTAACCAACACCGTTTACTTCGAGCTCTTTCTGATATCCCTCTGTAACACCTACAACCATGTTGTAGATAAGAGTTCTAGTAAGACCATGTAAAGATTTCATCTTCTTAAGATCGTTTGGACGATTTACGATAACTTCCTCGCCCTCTTTCTTGATTTCCATCTCTGCAGGTAAAACTCTCTCAAGAGTTCCCTTTGGTCCTTTTACAGTCACTTTATTATTTTCTGCAATATCAACAGTTACGCCTGATGGTATCGCGATAGGCATTCTTCCGATACGTGACATATGCCGCACCTCCATATTTTCTTTCGGTTTATATTAAGACAAGACCTGCATTGTCCGGATTACCAAACAAATGCAAGAACCTCGCCGCCAACATTTTCTTTTCTAGCTTCCTTATCTGTCATAACGCCCTTGTTTGTAGAAATGATTGCAATACCAAGTCCACCAAGTACTTTAGGAAGTTCATCTTTTCCGGCATAAACACGAAGACCTGGTTTAGAAATTCTCTTGATTCCTGTAATAATCTTCTCGTTCTTGTTTGCACCGTATTTTAATGTGATATGGATCATCTTGATTCCATCAACATCTATCATTTCAAAATCCTTAATGTAACCTTCTTTTTTGAGGATTTCAGCGATAGAAACCTTCATCTTTGAGCCAGGTACATCTACTGTATCATGCTTTGCAGTGTTTGCATTACGGATTCTTGTAAGCATATCTGCAATAGGATCGCTCGTCATCATCTTAGTTTACCTCCTTACCAGCTTGCTTTCTTCACGCCTGGAATCTGTCCTTTATAAGCTAACTCACGGAAGCAGATTCTGCAAATTCCGTATTTTCTTAAATAAGCATGTGGACGACCACAAATTCTACAACGGCTATACTCTCTTGTAGAGAATTTAGCTTTGCGCTGCTGCTTAACTTTCATAGAAGTCTTAGCCATGAAATTACCTCCTTATTTCTTGAAAGGCATACCGAACTGTGTTAATAATTCACGAGCCTCTTCATCAGTTTCAGCGGTAGTAACAAATATAATGTCCATACCTCTTACTTTGTCTACTTTGTCATACTCGATTTCAGGGAAGATTAACTGTTCCTTGATTCCAAGTGCATAGTTACCTCTACCATCAAATGCATTAGGGTTTACACCTCTAAAGTCACGTACACGAGGTAATGCTAAATTTACAAGACGATCTAAGAACTCATACATCTTGTCGCCACGGAGTGTAACCTTACATCCGATAGGCATGCCTTCTCTGATCTTGAAGTTGGCAACAGAGTTTTTAGCCTTTGTTGTAACAACTTTCTGTCCGGCGATGATTTCAAGTTCAGCTACTGCTGCATCTAAAACTTTTGAATTTTCTTTTGCTTCACCAATACCCATATTGATAACGATCTTTGCGAGCTTTGGTACCTGCATAACATTTTTATAACCGAATTTGTCGGTCATTCCTTTAACGATCTCATTCTGATAAGTCTCTTTTAAACGAGTCAAAGCTAACTGCCTCCTTTCTGAAATTAGTCGATTACTTCACCAGTTGCTTTTGCATAACGAACCTTCTTGCCATCTTCAATCTTGAATCCGACACGTGAAGCTTTTCCATTGCTAACATACATAACATTTGATACATCGATTGCTGCATCCTGCTGTACGATACCACCCTGTGGATTTGCCTGGCTTGGTTTAGTATGTTTTGTAACCTGGTTGATGCCCTCAACAACGACTTTACCATTCTTTACAGAACTTACTTTACCTTCTCTGCCTTTATCTTTACCAGCGATAACTCTTACTGTATCGCCCTTTTTAATCTTGCTAGTTGCCATTTTGTGTGACACCTCCTTATAACACTTCTGGTGCTAATGAAACGATTTTCATGAACTGTTTGTCTCTTAATTCTCTAGCGACTGGTCCAAAGATACGAGTTCCTCTTGGTGTCTTGTCATCTTTGATGATTACTGCTGCGTTCTCATCAAATCTGATGTAAGAACCATCAGGACGGCGAGTACTATTTACTGTACGAACAACAACGGCCTTAACAACATCACCTTTTTTTACAACACCGCCTGGTGTTGCATCTTTGACAGAAGCAACGATGACATCACCGATGTTGGCATATCTTCTGGTTGAACCACCCATAACTCTGATACAAAGAAGTTCTTTAGCACCTGTATTATCAGCTACTTTAAGTCTTGATTCCTGCTGTACCATGTTTACCTCCATTTTCTGCCGCATAATGCGGTTATCAATCACGAATATATATTAACTTGTCTTACATACTCTATATATAATATTGATGAATTATTTAGCTCTCTCAATAACTTCAACAAGTCTCCATCTCTTATCCTTTGATAAAGGTCTTGTCTCCATTACTCTGACTCTATCACCAATCTTGCATGTATTTTCTTCATCATGAGCCTTTAATTTGTAAGTTCTCTTGATGATCTTGTTGTAAAGTGGATGTTTTACGTTATCTACGATTGCAACAACAATTGTCTTATCCATCTTATCGCTTACTACTTTACCTACACGAGTCTTTCTAAGATTTCTCTCCACGATCGTGTCCTCCTTTCAAAGTTGATTGCGTTCAACATGTTAATTGAGATAACAATGCAAATTAATTCTGTGCTGCGAGCACTGTCTTAATTCTGGCAATATTTCTCTTAACCTCTTTGATTCTGCTTGTATTGTCTAACTGATTTGTTGCGTTCTGGAATCTTAAGTTAAAAAGTTCCTTCTTTGCAGCGTCTAAATCAGCGTTTAATTCTTCAACAGATTTACTTCTTAATTCCTCTAAAAACTGCTTACTCTTCACTGCCCGCACCTCCTTCTAAGTCTGCACGAGATACGATCTTACACTTAACAGGTAATTTGTGTGTTGCAAGACGTAAAGCTTCTCTGGCTACTTCTTCAGATACACCTGAAATTTCAAACATTACACGACCAGGTTTAACTACTGCTACCCAATATTCAAGAGCACCTTTACCTTTACCCATTCGAGTTTCGGCTGGAGTCTTTGTTACCGGCTTGTCTGGGAAAATCTTAATCCAAACTTTACCACCACGCTTGATGTAACGTGTCATAGCAATACGGGCTGCCTCGATCTGATTTGATTTGATCCAAGCTGGCTCCATTGCTACAATACCGAAATCACCATTTGTGATTTTATTTCCTCTGAGCGCTTTTCCTGTCATTCTACCACGGAACTGCTTACGATGTTTAACTCTCTTAGGCATTAACATTATTTATCGCTCCATTCCTTTTTGGCATTGTTCTTTGTTGGAAGTACTTCACCATTGTAGATCCATACCTTAACACCAACTTTACCATAAGTTGTGTCAGCCTCTGCGAAACCATAATCAATATCAGCACGCAAAGTCTGAAGTGGAATAGTACCTTCGCTGTAGAACTCTGTACGAGCCATATCAGCTCCACCAAGACGTCCTGAAACAGATGCCTTGATACCCTTTGCACCAGTCTTTAATGTTCTACCCATTGCAGACTTCATTGCACGACGGAAAGAAACACGGTTCTCTAACTGTGCAGCAATGTTCTCAGCTACTAACTGAGCATGTTTGTCAGGGTTCTTAACATCCATAATCTTGATGTCAAGTGCTGTCTTTCTTGCGATAACTTTTGCAAGCTCTTTCTTTAATTTCTCTATTTCCTCGCCGCCCTTACCGATTACGAAACCAGGCTTAGCTGTATGAATAATAACTCTAACTTTGTCAGTAGGTCTTTCAATCTCAATTTTTGAAATTCCGGCGCTGTATAATTTCTTCTTTACAAACTCTCTAATCTTGTAATCTTCTACAAGATAATCTGCAAAATTCTCCTCTGCAAACCAATTAGAATCCCAGTCACTGATAACGCCGACTCTTAAACCATGAGGATTAACTTTCTGTCCCATTATATTCTCCTTTCATAGACCAGATGCAATTATTAACGCTCGTTAAGAATAATTGTAATATGGCTCATTCTCTTTTCGATGCGGTAAGCTCTACCCTGAGCTCTTGGTCTGATTCTCTTCATTGTCGGTCCTTTATTTGCGAAACACTCTTCAATGTATAAATCAGCAGGATTCATTCCATTGTTGTTTTCAGCATTTGCAACTGCAGACTGTAATAATTTTAAAATGATGCTTGAAGCATATCTTGGGTTGTATGTTAAAATACCGATTGCTGTCTCTACATCTTTGCCTCTGATGGCATCTAACACATAACATGCCTTCTGTACTGATACTCTAGCGTATGATAATTTTGCTGAAGGTCTAGTGTCTTTCTGGTTTTCATTTCTCTCTCTCTTAATTTGAGATCTATGTCCCTTTGCCATTTGATGAAGCCTCCTTTCAAGTTCTGTGAAATTGCTACGGTGGCCTATGCCACGCATAGCATCATCAATTTATATATTATCTCTTCTTTTCGTCTTTACCATGACCTCTGTAAGTTCTTGTAGAAACGAACTCGCCGAGTTTGTGTCCAACCATATCCTCTGTAACATAAACAGGTACATGCTTTCTTCCATCATGTACTGCGAATGTCAAACCTACGAATGATGGGTAAATAGTGGAACGACGAGACCATGTCTTAATAACCTGCTTGTCACCTGATGCTACCTGAGCATCTACCTTCTTAAGAAGGCTGGCATCAGCAAAAGGTCCTTTTTTTAATGAACGTGCCATTGTATCCTCCATTCTGCCGGTATAATGATCACCGGCTAATCCAATTCAACTCATGTGGCTGCCTTTAGATAATAATTATTTAGCTAAGGCTTTACCATCTCTTCTTCTAACAATCATCTTATTTGACTTGTTGTTCTTCTTACGTGTCTTAAGACCAAGAGCAGGTTTACCCCAAGGAGTACATGGACCCGGACGTCCGACACTAGTCTTACCTTCACCACCACCGTGTGGATGATCATTAGGGTTCATAACAGAACCACGAACTGTAGGTCTGATACCCATGTTACGTTTACGTCCTGCTTTACCGATATTTACAAGTGCATGCTCACCGTTTCCGATAACACCGATTGTTGCACGAGCACCGATAGGTACCATTCTCATTTCGCCTGAAGGAAGTCTGAGTGTTGCATATTTTCCTTCTTTAGCCATAAGCTGTGCACTGTTTCCTGCTGCACGTACAAGCTGTCCACCCTTACCAGGCATAAGCTCGATGTTGTGAATCTGTGTACCTACTGGAATATTCTCAAGTGGGAGACAGTTTCCAACTGCGATCTCAGCTTCAGCACCGTTCATAACTTTCTGTCCAACCTTAAGTCCTTCTGGAGCAAGGATATAAGCCTTCTGTCCATCAGCATATGCGATAAGTGCAATGTTTGCTGTTCTGTTTGGATCATACTCGATACTCTTTACTGTTGCTGGAACACCATCTTTATTTCTCTTAAAATCAATGATTCTGTATTTTCTCTTTGAACCGCCACCGCGATGTCTTACAGTAATCTTACCCTGAGCATTACGACCAGCGTTCTTCTTCAATGACACTGTGAGTGACTTCTCAGGTGCAGCCGTTGAAAGCTCTGTTCTGTCAACAACTGTCATGTGTCTTCTAGAAGGTGTATATGGGTTAAATGATTTAATTCCCATGACATTTTCTCCTTTCAATACTCATTATAAAATGATCCGCGCGATAGGTTTTCCACGCGTTATTTCCGACCTCTGGATGCATCATCCAATCCTTAAGGCTGTATTTTACAGACCTTCAAAGATTTCGATGTCCTTGCTATCCTCTGTCAACTTAACAATAGCTTTCTTAGACTTAGCTGTCTTTCCAACTGTTCTTCCACGACGGCGTGTCTTTCCATCTAAGTTCATTGTGTTGACTTTAGCAACCTTTGTTCCCTCAAAAAGCTTCTCAACAGCTTCTTTGATCTGAGCCTTAGTTGCTTCTGTGTGTACAGCGAAAGTGTACTTCTTATCTTCCATAGCTGTCATAGATTTCTCTGTGATGATAGGCTTCTGAATGATATCATAATACTTTAAATCTGCCATTATGCGTACACCTCCTCAATTTTAGCTACAGCACTCTTTGTAAGAATAACTGTCTCATATTTCATAATGTCGTATACATTGATTGCATTTACAGGAATAGTTCTTACTCCTTCAATGTTTCTTGCTGAAACAGCAACATTTGCATTATCCTCACCATCAAGGATTACAAGTGCTTTGTTTACTTTTAATGCATCAAGTACAGCAACCATTTTCTTTGTCTTGATCTCATCAAATTTAAGAGAATCTAATACGAAGAATTTATCCTCGTTTACTCTTGTTGTCAAAGCAGACTTGATTGCTCCTGCTTTCTCTTTCTTGTTCATCTTGAAAGAGTAATCTCTAGGAGTTGGAGCGAAAACGATTCCGCCGCCTGTCCACTGTGGAGCTCTTGTAGAACCCTGTCTTGCATGACCTGTTCCCTTCTGTCTCCAAGGCTTTCTTCCACCGCCTCTGACCTCTGAACGAGTCTTAGCTTTCTGTGTGCCCTGACGTTTATTTGCAAGCTGTAAAACAACAGCCATATGCATTAAATGTTCATTAACTTTTGCAGCGAATACGTTGTCATTTAAATCCATCTTGCCAACTTCGCTACCTTCCATATTATAAACAGATACGTTAGCCATCTGTGTTTTCCTCCTTTCTAAAAGAATTATTTAGAAGCTTTAACGCTTTCCTTTAATACTACACAAGCTTTCTTAGGTCCAGGAACAGCTCCCTTAACTAAGATTAAGTTCTGCTCTGCGTCTACTCTTACGATCTCAAGGTTCTGGATAGTAACTTTTACTGAACCCATCTGACCAGGCATCTTCTTACCCTTGAATACACGGCTTGGATCTGAACAAGCTCCGTTTGAACCTGCATGTCTGTGGAACTTAGAACCATGTCCCATAGGTCCTCTGTGGAGACCATGTCTCTTGATTGCACCCTGGAATCCTTTACCTTTTGAAGTTCCTGTTGCATCAATCTTGTCGCCTGCTTCAAAGATATCAGCCTTGATTTCCTGACCGAGTGTGTACTCTTCAGCGTTCTCAAACTTGAATTCTTTCAGATATCTCTTTCCAGAAACACCAGCTTTTGCAAAATGTCCCTGTAATGGCTTATTAACACCATGACTTCTCTTGATTTCTTTTTTACCTGCGGCATCTTTTGTGATAACCTTGTCTTTCTTATCAACAAAACCTACCTGAACTGCACTGTATCCATCATTGTCAACTGTCTTTACCTGTGTTACATAGCAAGGACCAGCCTGAAGTACAGTGACTGGAGTTAAAACTCCGTTTTCGTTAAAGATCTGTGTCATACCGACCTTTGTAGCTAAAATAGCTTTCTTCATTGTTTTGCACCTCCTGTTAATCTACAGCGGATTTCAAATCTTCCTAATATAGGTTTGAAATCATCCTAGACGGTCTATAATGTGCAAGTTCGTAAACCAAAAACTCGAACCGCATATTACGCGATTTATATATAAACCCTAAGGACTTACTCATTTTTAAAAGGGAATTGTTTCTATAATTATATTAAGAAATCATTTCCCACGGAGAACTTTTCTCCGCCCTGAGAATTCTCAGAATTATTTTTCTTTCATTTTAAGATTGACTGCTACGCCAGAAGGAATATCCATCTTTGTAAGAGCTTCGATAGTCTTCTGTGTAGGAGCGATAACATCAATCAGTCTCTTGTGAGTTCTCTGCTCAAACTGTTCTCTGGAATCTTTATACTTATGAACAGCACGAAGAATTGTAACTACTTCCTTCTTTGTTGGAAGAGGTACAGGACCACTAACCTTTGCCCCGTTTTTCTTCAATGTCTCAATAATCTTTCCAGCAGCATGATCGATCTGATTGTGGTCATACGCTTTAAGTGTAATTCTCATTACATTTGTTGCCATAAAAAAAGCCGCCTCCTTTTCGCACTTTTGCAGACATACTGATCTGGCTTCTTGCCAAGTCTGCTAATTTCAGCGGAACAAGTGGTGACTGTACACTTATCCGGGTGTTTCCTGCTATGGTTTACAAATTAAGCCGCAGAAATCCCGCCTTATCTAAATATGTTTCTAATATTACATATAAGATATCAAATTGTTGTACAGTGACTTGTCGCCAGTTTCCTAACTTGACATTCGCTCCACGGAAAACCTGCCATCAAGGCAGCAACCTCACGCTTCATCGCTATCAATGTCACAGCAGTTGCTAGTATACACTGTTTCGCTTACTTTTGCAAGACTTTTTTTGTTTTTTTACTTGTTTTTTTGTTTTTCTCCAAAATGCACAAAAAGCACCGTTTTTTCACGATGCTTTTAGCTATTTTCACATTTATTAATTATTCGTTGTACTGGTATATTGTATCATTGATACAGTACACTAGTCCTCTATGTCATTTCCTTCGCTTTCCTTAACAGCTTCCTCATACTTTTCAAGTATCTGTCTCTGAAGCTTATCACGCATCTCCGAACTTATTGGATGAGCTATGTCACGATACTCTCCATCTCCTGAACGTCTGCTTGGCATCGCAATAAACAACCCCTTCTCACCTTCGATAACTTTTATGTCATGAACGACAAATATATCATCGAATGTAACTGATACAACTGCCTTCATCTTTCCTTCTTTTGTAATCTTACGCACTCTTATATCTGTTATCTGCACAACCTAACCCCCTTTTGTTTTTTCCTCTATCACCACAACACACCATGACAAAATGCCATGATGTGTTGAAGCTTTAGATATTAACTTTTTATTTAAAATTTAATACTTAAATTTTTAATGCTTAAAATTTTTCTGCTTATTATAGCGCATATCTTTCGTTCTTTTCGACAACAATCTTAATCTGTCCGTTTTCACCAACATAATTTGTATTAGCTCTGATAGTATCTCTACTCTCAACTATACAGTTTTCAATGTGAGTATTGTCTCCTATATATACATCATTTAATATGATAGAATTTTTAATCGTGCAATTATTTCCAATATATACTTTCTTAAATAAGATAGAATTCTCTACCGAACCATTTATTATACAACCGCTTGAAACAAGACTGTTCTTTACATTTGAACCAAGGTTATACTTAACTGGCGGAAGATCTTCCACCTTTGAATATATGTCAGGATACTGTCTGAAGAAATAATCCCTTACATCTCTTTTAAGGAAGTCCATATTTGTATTATAATATGAATCAACTGATGCAATGTTGCTCCAATATGTATCCATCTTATATGCATATATTTTCTTGATGTTCTTATATCTTATAAGGATATCAGTAACAAAGTCATGTCTTTCTTCCTCAGCAGCCTTTTCAATAAGTTCTATGAGCTGGCGTCTTCTTATTACATATATTCCTGTCGAAACCTGATGTCCATCTGTCGTAATCGGTTTTTCCTCAAAATCGGTAACTCTTCCATCGGCATCTGTCTTTATGACACCAAATCTGCTTGGATCATCCCTCTCATCAACTGTAGATGTGACAATAGTAACATCTGCCTTCTTAGCAATATGGTACTCAAGCACTTTTGCATAATCCATTTTATATACACCGTCTCCTGATGCTATAACTACATATGGCTCATGGCTTGATTTAAGGAAATCAAGATTCTGTGCAATGGCATCTGCTGTTCCTCTATACCAATAGCTGTTGCTCGGCGTAGTAGTCGGCGTAAATACATACAGACCACCCTGCTTACGTCCAAAATCCCACCATTTTGATGAATTCAGATGTTCATTAAGCGATTTTGCATTATACTGTGTAAATACTGCTACTTTCTGAATATGTGAATTGCTCATATTACTGAGAACGAAGTCAATACTCCTGAATCCGCCGGCTATAGGCATAGCTGCCACTGCCCTTTTATTTGATAATTCTTTCATTCTGCTGCTGTTTCCTCCAGCAAGCACGATTCCTATTGCTCTCATACCTTGTCACCTGCCTTAATCAAAGTTTCACCACTGTCAAGTAATCCGTTTGGATAATCACTAAGCTCAGTCTTTCCAGATATTGCCGTATTCTTTCCTATACTAACTCCATCAGGAACCACACTATCTTCACCTATAGTAACAAGCCCGAATGAATATACATCCGGTTTAACCTTATTTGGCTTCTCATCACCAACTCCAAGTTTGCAATTCTTTCCTATCTTTACATTTTCAGCAATGATAGACTTGTCTATAACTGTTCCTTCGTCTATATACGAAGAACTCATGATTATCGAATCACGCACAACTGCACCAGGGGCAATATAAACACCAGAGCCAATAACTGAATTGCTGACCTCACCATATATCTCTGATGCCTCACCTATAATAGACCTGTCAATAGAAGCTTCATCCGAGATAAACTGTGGCGGAATCTTGTCGCTCTTAGTATATATCTTCCAATATTCCTCATAAAGATTAAATACAGGGATAAGATCTGTAAGCTCCATATTTGCTTCCCAATAAGCACCAAGCGTTCCTACATCTTTCCAATAACCATTGTACTCATATGCGAAAATACGTTTTCCCTGCTCATGACAGTAAGGAATAATATGCTTTCCAAAGTCACATGCCGGCTGATCTTTAAGTTTTATAAGTGCATCTTTTAACACTGGCCATGAGAATATGTAAATACCCATCGAAGCAAGATTGCTTCTTGGATGCTCAGGTTTTTCCTCAAATTCCCGAATTCTTCCATTATCATCTGTTATAACTACACCAAATCTGCTTGCTTCCTCAATAGGAACAGGTATTGTAGCGAGTGTTACATCTGCTTTATTTGCCTTATGGAAATCAAGCATAACTTCATAATCCATCTTATATATGTGGTCACCACCAAGAATGAGAACATAGTCAGGATTATAATACTCCATATATCTTAAGTTCTGGTATATGGCATTTGCCGTACCTGTATACCATTCACTGCTTGCACTCTTCTCATAAGGCGGCAGTATAGACACACCACCTACATTTCTATCCAAATCCCACGGAATACCTATTCCGATATGTGTGTTCAGCCTGAGCGGCTGGTACTGTGTAAGAACACCTACTGTATCTACTCCTGAATTGATACAGTTGCTAAGTGGGAAATCAATAATTCTGTACTTTCCTCCAAATGACACTGCTGGTTTTGCAACATCAGCTGTAAGAACACCAAGACGTGAGCCTTGTCCACCTGCTAATAACATAGCTATCATTTCTTTCTTAATCACACTATCACCCCTTTTATGTTTTTTCGTTTGAAATTATTCAATTCATATATATACAATCACATACGCCTGTCCGACCTAAGAATAAAATATGATCATCTGAGAATTTTTGGATAGTATATCAATCCCTTTACTATTACCATAAATATTCTACGCAAATACTATAATGAATCTGTATTTTCATGTGACAATATAGTATATTCATCTAATGTGCTTTTTATTATATCACAAGATGAACAAAATGTGAACAAATACTACAAAATTTTCACATAAATTTTTGTTATTTTTGACAATTTTTCCCTTCTTACATAATTTTGTAAACTATTTTACACATAATCATTAAAAAAATATGCTACAAACTAAAAAAACAAAAAATAAAATAGAATTTATTTACTTTTATTATTTTCGTTACAATTTTTTTATATTTTTGTTACATTTTCATTTTACAATTGTATTTTTTCAACCAATGTTTATAATATAATGAGTAATAATTTATTAAAACAGATAGGACGGTGGCGTTATGTACCAAATAAATCTTAATAATCCATGCAAAGTATTTTTTATTGGCATCGGAGGTATAAGTATGAGCGGTTTTGCTCAGCTTCTTCATGAAAACGGTTTCAATGTCTGTGGTTCAGATATAAAAGAAAGTAAGATCACCAAACATCTCGAAAGCATAGGCGTTAATATTATATATGGTCAGAAATCACAAAATATCACTGATGATATTGATTTCGTAGTTTATACAGCAGCAATCCATCCTGACAATCCAGAATTTGTTCAGGCAAAAAAACTTAACATTCCTATGATGGAAAGAGCTGAAATGGTTGGGCAGGTTATGAAAAATTATCAAAATGCCATCAGCATTTCAGGAACACACGGTAAAACTACTACCACTTCAATGTTGTCACAGATTTTTCTTGCAGCAAAAAAAGATCCTACAATATCCGTAGGAGGCATCCTTGATTCCATCGGCGGAAACATCCGTATAGGCCATTCAGAAAATTTCATCACGGAAGCATGCGAATACACAAACAGCTTTCTAAAATTCCATCCTACCGCCGGTATTATTTTAAATATTGATGCTGACCACCTTGATTTTTTCAAAGATATAGATGACATAAGACACTCTTTCAGAAAATTTGCTGAACTAATCCCTGAAAACGGTGTCCTCATAATAAACAAACACATTGACAGGTTAAACGAGATAATCGACAGACTTCCATGTAAAGTCATAACTTTCGGACTTGACCAGGATGCGGATTACTCCGCATCAGACATTTCTTTTGATGAAAAGGGACACGGCTGCTATACTCTTGTCAGAAATGGTCAAAAAACAGATATGCAGGTAAAACTCAATGTTGTCGGAAAACACAACATTTCAAATTCACTTGCAGCGATTGCTTTGTCAGAATATTATCAAATAGACGAGACTTCTATTTTAAATGGTCTTTCTGATTTTGTCGGAACTGAACGTCGTTTTGAACTCAAAGGAACATTTAACGGTGTAACTGTTATTGATGACTATGCACATCATCCTACAGAAATTACAGCTACTCTCACCGCTGCACAGAAATATCCACACAAGCACCTGTGGTGTGTATTCCAGCCACATACATACAGCAGAACAAGAGCACTTCTAAAAGAATTTGCAGAAGCACTTTCAAATGCTGAAAATATTGTTCTTGCTGATATATATGCTGCAAGAGAGCAGGATCCAGGCGATATTTCATCCAAAACACTTCAGGACGAACTTGCAAAACTCGGAAAAAAAGCCTATTATTTCCCATCTTTTGAGGAAATTGAAAAATTTTTACAGGAAAAATGTACTGACGGTGATTTGTTGATAACTATGGGGGCCGGAAATGTTGTAACCATAGGCGAATCACTCATTGAAAAATAGTTATCCACATTATCCACAATTGATTGTTGATAATTCTTCACAATTGATTGTGGATATTTTTATTCATCAAATTATATACAAACAGGCTGTTTTAAGCCATTTCAGAATTTTATCAACACTTTCAACATTATCCACATTTTTTTAATGCACATTATCGTTTTATATCAATGACTTGAAACATTTTTAAAACATGCTAAAATACATTTACGGTGGACTTAACAGACACACAAAATGCTAAAAACAGACAGATACAGAGAAATGAGGATCATAAATGGATAATATTTTATCATGTACCGGATATATTCAACCAAATACTGTGATAAGTAATGCTTTTATCGAACATTTTATGCTTGATGCAAATGGCAGTTATGTGAAAATATATTTATATCTTTCAGAATATGTTCAATCCGGCAGAAACGATATTTCCATAACATTTCTTGCAGATAAAATGGACAGCACAGAAAGAGATATCGCACGAGCCTTACAGCATTGGGAAAAAAAAGGACTTATCGGCATAACCCCTGATGAAGTTACAGGGCAGATTTCCTCTATTCAAATGTTTAGTCCCGATGATGTATACGCATCTTCTAAATCAAATTCATATATGGAAGATACGGCTGTTGATGTCGCAGGTACACCACAGATTCCATTTACATCTGAAAAAGGAAAAAATGAGTCGGTTTCTATTTCTCCTGAACTCAGGAAAAATCTGGCTGAAAACAAAGATTTTCAATGGGTATGCCAAGTTGTTGAATCTTTTCTTGAACGCCCTTTTAAGCCAAACGAAATAGAACTTATATCATACCTTTACGGTACATTACACTTTTCATCTGAATTGCTGCTTCATCTATATGAATACTGTATTTCTCTCGGAAAGAGCAATTCAAATTATATACAGGCAGTTGCACTCTCATGGCACGAACAAGGTGTAAAGACCCCTGAAGACGCCAAAAGAGTTACTACTGATTATAATACAGCATATACAGCTATATCAAAGGCTTTTGGGCTAGGCAGACCTCTTGCAATTATAGAAAAACAGTTTGTTGAGCGTTGGCAGAAAGAATGGATGATAGATTTAAGCGTCATAATCGAAGCTTGTAACAGAACCATGCTTAAAATACAAAAAGCTGATTTCAAATATACAGAAGGTATTCTTGACAATTGGCATAAATCCGGTATAAAAACATTACTTGATGTTGAAAAAGCTGATGAGATATATGCCAGGCGCAAAGCCGAAAAAAATACAGCCAAAAATAACAATAACCAAAATAGTTATAGATACAACGCAAATACCAACAGCAGTAACGGCTATGTGAAGAAAAATCAATTTAATACATTCAGACAGAGAGATACTTCTCATGCCGAAATAAGCGAACTTGAAAGAAAACTGCTTAACAGATAACACACTTATATCTGTTACTGCCATTTTATGTACTCTCGAAATCTTCTGAATGAAGAATTTCGAGATGAATTTTTGATATACAATGACATTTTTGCAGTGCGTACACGGTGTGTACGACGAGAAAATGGAAGCAGTATATCGGAAATCCAGC
>NZ_JAHLQE010000126.1 GCF_018918235.1 Eubacterium sp. MSJ-13 | reverse complement strand
GGTTCATTTGAGCCCCTTTTTCTTTGGCTCATTTTTTCATAGCTTACTTGACACTATCTCTATTTTTGCACTCAAATTTAACTCAAGCCCTTCATTCTTTACTTAAAGCAAGACCATCCATAATAATTTTCTCCTAAAAATAAATATAGATAATATATTATCTATTATAACACTGTCAAGCGGATATTCGCAATCCGCTTTGCTGCTTGCTCATAACACTCTGAAAACCTGTTCCACTGCAAGCTCCATATTTTTCATTGCAGTTTCCGTCTGCATTGCAGCCTCTAATGTCGTCACTCCCCGGGCTATTGGAAAAAAAGCATCTATTCCATTCTGGTTGCATACACATGCATCATCAGATACATTTCCCGCAAAAGCAATTACTTTTTTACCATATTTTTTTGCAATCTTCGCAATACCTATCGGTGCTTTCCCCATCACTGTCTGACTATCAATTCTCCCCTCACCGGTCACTACAATATCCGCTGTTCTTATCTTCTCTTCAATACCGGCTGCCTGTATGATAAGCTGCACCCCGGGTGTAAGTTCTGCGTTTAAATATGCAAGAAATGCAAAACCAAGACCTCCTGCTGCCCCGGCTCCCGGAAGCTTCTCACACGACACACCAAGCTTCTGCTTTGTTTTGTCTGCAAAATTTTTCATTCCATTGTCAATAACCGGTTTCAGCTCATCGGTCACACCCTTCTGTGCACCAAATATATATGTCGCTCCTTTTTCACCATAAAGAGGATTATCAACATCACAAGCAACCTGAAAATTAATTTTTGATATCAAAGGATTTACTTTATCATCTATGATCCTCTCTACTTTTTCAAGTGCCGCCGCACCTTTCCCGACATCTTTTCCGTTTTTGTCCAGAAATTGATATCCAAATGCCTGCAGCATTCCAATACCACCATCGTTTGTTGCACTTCCGCCTATTCCGATAATGACTTTCTCACATCCTCTTTTTGCTGCATCCAGAATCATCTCTCCAACCCCGTATGTAGTTGCCATCATCGGATTTTTTTCACTTACAAGCGTGATTCCTGCTGCCGAAGCCATCTCCATAACCGCTGTTTTGTTCTCTTTCAATAAGCCATAATAACAGCATACCTTATCACCCAAAGGACCGGTGACTTCAAGTTCTATCTTCTCTCCGCCCATCCCTTCAATAAGTGCATCAGTCGTCCCCTCACCGCCATCTGCAAGCGGACATATACTTATATCTGCATCAGGCATTGCTCTTAAAATTCCTTTTTCCGCAGCTTTGCCTGCCTGCATTGAAGTCATGCTTCCTTTAAATGAATCTATCGAAATCAGTATATTCATATTTCCCTTTCTTAATCTATATATGCCAAAAGCCTCTCATGTTTTTATTCTACCACAATGAGAAGCTTTTGTATTAATATATTCTATCTATTTTAAATTGTATTTTTAACTATTAAAGTTACTTTGCACTAAATTTCTCAATTTCATCTTTTGTCGGTATAGCCGGGATTCCACCTCTTTTTTGAACGCACAGTGCCGCTGTTTTATTTCCATTTACTGCACATTCTTTTATCTCATCCCAGCTAAGAGACTCTATCTCTTTATCTTTCTTGAGATATTCACTTATAAAACCTCCCCAGAATGAATCCCCTGCACCGGTTGTATCGACTGCTTTTACTTTGAAGCCCTGCACTGTCTCTTTTTGACCGTTTGCAGCAACAAGAACTCCTTCACTTCCAAGTGTTACGGCGACAAGTTTTGGCCCCATTTCAAGAAGCTTATCTACAGCCTTTTCATAATCTGCTATTCCTGTAAGGATAACGATTTCTTCATCGGAAACTTTCATTACATCTGCATACTTTATAACAGATTTCATTTTTTCTGCCGCTATTTTTTCAGACTCCCATAATGATGCGCGATAATTAGGATCATATGAGATTACTGCTCCTGCCTGCTTTGCTATTTTAACCGCCTGTAAAGTTGCTTCGCCTGCCGGCTCATCCGTAAGTGATAACGAACCAAAGTGAAATAACCGGCAGCCCTCAAGAAGTTCTTTGTCAAGTTCATCCGCTCTTAACTGAGTATCTGCACCCGGTTTTCTCGCAAAAGAAAACTCACGCTCACCATTATCTGCTATTTCAACAAATGCCAAAGTTGTAAAATAATTTTTATCTTCTATTAAATTATCTGTACCTATTCCCTCTTTATGCAATGTATTTTTAAGAAATCTGCCATGCATATCATCACCGACTTTTCCTATAAATTCGGTATTATATCCCATATGACTTAAAACTGTCAGAAAATTTGCCGGAGCTCCTCCCGGATTCTGCTCAAAAAGCTTCTGACCATTGATACTTTCTCCTGCCTGTGTAAAATCAATAAGCAATTCACCTAATGCAACTACATCAACCTTTTTTCCCATGTTTTAAATCCTCCACAATCTCATTATAGCGTTTTTTATTTAAACGGTAAAAGAACAACACTATTGCAGTACAGAGCCACAACATTCCCGGAACTATGGTGAAAGCATATTTCATTATATTGATAATCTGTTCATTCTGAACCTGATTTGCAACATATCCGAACTTTCCAAGCAGTGATGCCAGAAGTGCCGTTCCTACTGCCATTCCTATCTTATTTCCAAGAGAAATAAATGCATACTGAAATCCGTCATTTCTAAGTCCTGTTTTCCACTCTCCATATTCAACACAATCAGGTATTATCGCATATATAGCTGTATTAAAACCAGAGAAGAAAAACTGTGTTATGCCCGACAGCGCATAAAATATAACCGGTGCGTCTTTTACACTAAAGAAAAACATGCTTATCATTGATATTCCGGTAAGGCAGGCAAATATTGATGCTGTTCTTCCCTTATTGTTTAGCTTTCTAAATACGGGCTGAAAGCATGCTGCACCTATAATGGATGGAATGATTATACACATTGAATATGTTGTATAATATGACGCATTACCTTCTACATATGTAAAATAGTATAATATGTCTGCATTTCTTCCATATAAGGTGATCCCAAATAACACCTGTCCAGCCAAAGCAAGTATATACGGTCTGTTTTGCATTACTGTCTTCAACTGAACCTTTATTGATATCTTCTCTTTTTCAGGAATTTCCACCTGTTCTTTTGTCTTTGCAAAGCAGAATATATGACAGGCTGCAAAAATACATCCATAAATTATGGCAACAATCAGATATCCACGCTGTGGACTTGTTTTCCCAAGCCTGCTTATAAGCGGAACAGTGATTATATTTATAATTCCTATTGCAATCATCGCAGCTACCGAACGGGAAGTATTTATCTTAGCTCTCTCATCAATATCCTGTGTCATAGCACCACAAAGTGTTCCATATGGTATATTAACACATGTGTAGCCTAATACAAGCAGACAATATGTGATAATCATATAAACTGTTTTTGAAGTATCAGACCAATCCGGGTGTGCCCAGAATGATAATACTAAAAGTACAGCTGTTATAGGAGCAGCGACAAGAAGCCATGGTCTGTATCTGCCCCATCTTGACTTTGTCTTATCCGTAAGACCTCCGACAATAGGATCATTTATAGCATCCCAGAATCTTGAAAACAACATCAGTGCTGACACTACCGTCATACTTATTCCAAATACATCAGTATAAAATATCATAAGAAAGTTGCTGACAAACATCCAGCTGAAATTGCATCCAACATCTCCAAAACCATATGCTATTTTACTTATCAACGGCACTTTACCATTTCCACTTTTATTTTCCATATGTACCTCCTGCCTGCTCTTATAGCACTTTGCAATCTGTTCCAAACTTTTCACTTTACAAAAAGCCGGTTTCAAATCTTATTTTTCCTGAACATTAATAATAACTTTCATTGTTGTTTCACGATTATCATCAATATACTGATAAGCCTTTAAGTAATCTTTAAACTTGAATACTTTTGAAATAAGCGGCTTAAGGTGAACCTTTCCATCATTTACAAGCTTAATCCCGTCAATGTAATCATCATGCCTGTACATCATTGTGCTCTTTATGTCGAGCTCATGATCATTTGCAACAGCAAGGTCAATTTCAGCCATACCGGCAAATACCGCAACCAACACGATTATACTTCCTTTTCTGGCATATTTTATCGCCTGTCCCATTGTTATATTGTTTCCTGCACAATCATATATAACATCCGCTTTATCAGGACCAAAAGCTTCTACCATAGCCTCTCCAAAATCTTTGTTCTTTGTATTGACACATACATCTATTCCACACTCTTTTGCTTTCTCCAAGCGAAGATCACTAACATCCGTAATCATAACCTTTGCTGCGCCCATTCCCTTTGCTGCCTGTGCAACGAGATTTCCTATCGGACCGGCTCCGATAACAACTATATTCATGCCTTTTACATCTCCGACCTGCTTAACACCATGTACAGCTACTGCCAATGGCTCTATCATTGCACCTTCTTCATAAGACATATCTTCCGGAATATGTGTAACTTTGGATGCATCTACCGCAAAAAATTCTGATGCTGTTCCTGTAGTCTGAAATCCCATAACCTTTAATTCTTCACAAAGATTATATTTTCCATGGCGGCATGGATAGCAGTGACCACAATATACCTGAGGCTCAATAGTAACCTTTTCACCCTCATGAAACTCAGTAACATCCTTTCCAACCTTCACGATCTCTCCTGATACCTCATGTCCCTGTGTAACAGGATATTTTGTAAAAGGATGTTTACCATGATAAACATGAATATCCGAACCACAGATTCCAATATTCATAATTTTAACTAACACCTGATCATCTTTAATCTCCGGAATCTCTACCTCTTTAAAAATTATCTCACCTGGTTTTGTCATAATCTGTTGTAACATAATCTCGTCCTCCTTCAAATCTTTTATAAAATGTTTTATTAAAGTAATTACATTATTGTACAAGAGTGTTATTTTGTCAATATCTTTTGTGCATTTCTACTTTTTGCATAAAATGACTGTCATTTTTTTGTGCATATATTACAAACATTCTCCCAAAACCATATCAATCCACATTTTTCATCAACTTGTTGCGAAAATATGTGATGAGAAATCTGTATAGATATGTAAACACTTTCCCATCTGCGACCAAAACTATTTACACTACTATATGAGCACTTTCCCATAAAATAGAAAAATCCCCAAAAACAAACTTTTTTAATGTTTGTCTTTAAGGATTTAATATTTGCCATATATTTTTATCATCCAACTTAATATAATAATGTTATTGGTTGTATAAAAACAAAACTCATATATTTTTTATAAATTCATAAAGAAAATACTTTGCTGCCCCAACTGCCGATGCTTCTCTTTTATTTGCACAATTTTTCAAATATCTTATATCTGTATCAAAATTATTGTATGACATGACCTTTTCTCCCAATGCCATCATATGCTCCGAAAGATAACCTCCAACCTCTCCTCCAAGAATAATATCCGTATCATATGCCATACGAATATTAGAAATTAAAATTGCAAGATCTGTAAGGTACTTGTCCCACTTATCATCAACAAGCTTATCTCCTGTACCTATACTTTTCATAAATTGTTCTAATGTTTCATGTTTATCATCAACAAGAACAGAAGCAGCACAATATGCATCTGCACAGCCCTCTTTTCCACAATAGCATCTGCGTCCCCCTGGAAATAAGATCATATGACCAAACTCGCCTGCCTTTTGAGCCTGTCCCTGAAAAAGTTTTCCATTTATACAAAAGGCACCTCCTAATGTATTATTTAATGACAGATATACTGCATTTTTATATTTATTCAAATTCTCAGCGTTCATAGCTGCATTTGCATCATTTTCAAAATATACAGGATATGAAAATGCCTGCTCAAAAAAACTAAGACTGTAATTTTCAAGTTGCAATGCGTGAGATTTTTCAATCATATGTCTTTCTCTATTTATTATTCCCGGTATTGAAATACCTACACCCAGAATCCTGTCTTTTATATCCATACCATTTATAAATTTTTCCACAAGTTCTGCAACATTCATACAATAAGATGATTCAGGAGAAAATTTCATTCTTATCCTCTCCTCTTTTTCCACCTCATATCTCATATTGACCAGTGCAATAACAAGATGATTTGCAGTTATCATAAGCCCAACTGCATATCTATACACCGGATTTATGCTCATCCCCTTAGCTTTCCTTCCTCCTGTAGACTCATACTCTCCATTTTCCACAACAATCCCTTCCTCAATCAGACCATTAACATTTGAAAGGACTGTTGGCATACTTAAATTCAATTCTTTTGAAATTTCAACCTTAGATGTAGTTTTATTATTAATAATATAATTTACAATATTTGACCTTGTCTTATATTTTTTAGCCGCTCTCTCCATGCAAAAGCTCCTTTTATTAAATATTTTATAAAACTTATATTACAACTTATTTTAGCCTTTGTAAAGCAACTAGTGTATTGACCCGTTGCTATTTAGTTAAATGACGCAGAATGAATTTTTCATTCTGCAAGGCGGAAGAATGAGCCGTAGCGGGCT
>NZ_JAHLQE010000160.1 GCF_018918235.1 Eubacterium sp. MSJ-13 | reverse complement strand
GCAGCTAATAGTGTTATGAGCAAGTAGCAAAGCGGATTGCGAATATCCGCTTGACTAGTCAAGCAGAATATTTATCACAAGAATTTCTTTTTCTTTAACACTACAAGCATAACTGCACATATGATAAGTATCAGTCCGCATATGATACCAAAACCAAAAGGTGTATTTGAAAGAGGCACCCATTTTGAATTGACATTCATACCGTAAATTCCTGATACAAGTGTCGGGATACCCATAACAAGCGTGACTATCGTCAGCGTCTTCATAACATTGTTCAGTCTGTTGTCAATAACTGATGACATAAGTTCTCTCGTTCCGTTTACTATATCACGGTAGATACTCGTCATCTCGATAGCCTGCTGGTTCTCGACGATTACATCATCGAGAAGATCCTTGTCGTCAGGGTACTGCTCAAGTCTTTTATACCTTGTAAGTCTGTCCATGACCACGGCATTTGCACGAAGCGATGTAGCAAAATATACAAGTGTCGATTCAAGTGCATGAAGGTCTATAAGGTCTATATCTTCCGTATCATCATCTATCCTCTCCTCAATCTCAGTACGCTTTTTATCTATGACTCTAAGGCTTGTCTGATATGCAGATGCAACTCTGAAAAGTATCTGGTAAACAAATCTCAATTTCTTCTTCGTGCTGAATTCTTTTACCCTTCCATTTACAAAAGCCTGTAATATAGAAGTTTCTTCCGTACACACAGTAATAATCGTGTCCGCTGTCAAAATAATGCCAAGAGGTATAGTCGTATATGCCTCCTTGTCATGTCGTATCTCAGTCGTCGGAATATCGACAAGAATAAGTGTGTATCCATCTTCCAGCTCGACACGCGAACTCTCCTCCTCATCCAGTGCCGCAAGCAGATCCTGAATATCAATATTCAGTTTCTCCGCCACTTCTTCGCCCTCTGAAACTGTCGGGTTTATCATATCTATCCAGATGCCCTGCGTAAGTTCAGAAAATTCATATATCTTTTTGTCATCTGTTCTGTAATACTTAACCACTTAATCTCACCAACTTTCTTTCAGTTTTTAATGTCCAAAAACACATTTAATTATACATTATCCTCTGAAACCTTGCAACACAATACTTATCTGCTCAAGTAAAAGATACCTTACATCCCAGTAATCTTCACTCTTAGTCCATGCCTTCGCCTGCATCTTTATATTGACAGGTGTAAGTTTATCTACAACAACACACATATTCATATCATGAAGTATCCTGCCATCATTCTCAAAAAGCTGCATTATCTCTTTCCTTACCGCTTCTATATCAACATTAAGTCCGACAGTAAAATCAAGAACCAACATTCTCTCATCCTGTTTTGTCGTGTTTGTAACATTTGAATTTGAAATCGTACCGTTTGGTATCACCACCACCTTATTGTCAGTAGTAGCTATTCTTGTATAAAAAATATCTATACTCTGAACAGTCCCCTCCGCCCCCGCTGAGATAATATAATCTCCAACTTTAAACGGTTTAAGCAAAAGGATAAGTACGCCTCCTGCAAGATTTGAAAGACTCCCCTGCAATGCAAGACCAACTGCAAGACCTGCCGAACCTAGGATAGCGACTATGGAACTTGCACCTATTCCCAGAATACTCGCTATAATAATTATCAAACAGATATTGTATGCAAATGTGGCAAGCGACATGACAAACTTCTGTACACTTATCTCCACATCCTTGCTGACCATTGTCTTTTTTGTAATCTTAAGTGCAAGACTAACAATTTTTCTTCCTATTATAAATACTACAATAGCGATTAAAAGTGTCTTTGCAAAATCAAGCAGCCACTCTCTCTGGCTTAAAAGATACTGTATAAAAAAACTTGTCTTTTGCTCATCAGATGCCGATGAATTCATAACCTTCTGAAGCTCATCGACACCAATCGCTTTCCCACTGGCAGACTGTGCTGCAATATCTGTAACCGCACTAAGCAGTCCTACTGTATAAAACATAGTCCCTCCAAACATTCCTTAATATTATGAGCGATGCCACGGATTGCTATCTGCTTTTAATCCCTGCATCATGCATACTATATCCTGTGAATAAAAAGTCCACTTCTTAGTTTAGGCTCAAACCATGTACTCTTAGGTGGCATAAGAAGTCCTGCATCAGCAACACTGAACAGTTCGCCTATCGAAGTTGGATACATCGCAAATGAAACTTTCATATCTGATTCTGCACGTTTTTCAAGTTCCTTAAGTCCTCTTATTCCTCCAATAAAGTCAATCCTGTCATCAGTTCTCGGATCTTTAATGCCAAGAACCGGCTCAAGAAGATAATTCTGTAACAATGATACATCAAGAGATAATACAGGATCTTTAATACTGAGAAGTTCCTCTTTTGCGGTAAGCATATACCATTTTCCTGATAAATACATAGACACTTTTCCTTTTCTGTCAGGATGTGAAGCTTTCTCCATACTCTCTATCTCAAAATTTTCTTTAACCTTTTCTAAAAATTCTTCCTCAGTCAGACCATTTAAATCTTTTACACTGCGATTGTAATCCATTATCATAAGCTGGTCATCAGGAAATAATACAGAAAGAAAATAGTTAAATTCTTCTGTTCCATCGTACCCCGGATTTTCTTTTCTGCGTTTCAATCCAACTTTCACCGCAGATGCAGCTCTGTGATGTCCATCAGCTATATATATTTCCCCAATGTCTGCAAATGCTTTTCTTATATTTTCAACATCAGCTTTATCAGCTATCTTCCACACCGTATGACTTATTCCGTCAACAGCAGTAAAGTCATAAAGCGGCTTATCCTCTTCCATAACCCTTGAGACAATATCATTTATCTCCTTTTTTGATCTGTACGCAAGAAAAATAGGCCCGGTCTGTGCGCTCAATGTATCTACATGTCTGATACGGTCCTGCTCCTTTTCTTCTCTTGTGTTCTCATGCTTCTTTATAACATTGTTTAAGTAATCATCAACACTTGCACATGCAACAATTCCCGTCTGCCTTCTACCATCCATCGTAAGGCTGTAAACATAATAACAGTCATCATCATCCGTAATATATGTTCCGTCGGAAACCATATTCTCAAAAATTTCTTTAGCCTTGTCATATACTTCAGGCGCATATGTATCTACACTATCAGGAAACTGAGTTTCTGCTCTATCTATCTTTAAAAATGACAAAGGCTCTCTTTTTACTTCCTTTACCGCCTCAGCTCTGTTATACACATCATAAGGTAATGCCGCAACATTTTCAGCGACCTTAACATCAGGTCTTACTGCAACAAATGGTTTTATTACTGCCATAAATTTTATCCTCCATTTTTCTATTTATATATTTTGACCACAACCCTAACATATGATATTATAACAAAAAAGGATATAAAAAAACAGATACAAAATAATCCAATATATACTCTCGGAATCTTCTGAACGAAAAATTACGAGAATACATCAATATGAAAAGGAGGCGTTTATCATGCTTAAAACCGTTATATTTGACATGGATGGCGTTATCATAGACAGTGAACCACAACATGCAAGAGCTTCTTTAAATACTTTTAAGGAACTTGGAGTTGACACGGACTTAGATTACTGCAAGTCTTTTACAGGAAGTTCGAGCAGAAAGATGGCTGAGACAGCTATCAAAGATTTTTCACTTGATATAAGTACGGAGGAACTTCTTGAAAAATTAAATCTTGCCAAGAGAAAACTCCACGAAGAGGAGGGTTATATAGCTGTTCCCGGTGTTATAGAACTCATACAGAGATTATCCAGATCCGGAGTACAACTTGCTATTGCCTCATCCTCATCACCAAAAGAAATAGAGACCGTTGTAAAAAAACTTGGCATCAAAAAATATTTTGAAAAACTTGTATCAGCATCATCAGTACCTAATCCAAAACCTTCTCCAGATACTTTCCTGCTCGCACTTGAGAAGCTTGGTGCTGCACCTGAAGATACTGTTGTCATTGAAGATTCAACATTTGGTGTTCAGGCAGCAAAGGCAGCAAACATTGCCTGCATTGGATTTATCAATCCAAACTCAGGCAGCCAGGAGCTTGGCAAAGCGGATGTACTGATTGAAAGCTTTGATAATGTAGATAAAACTTTTATCGAAAATACGCTGCTTCGTTCACTTGGAAAACCTATAACGATAGCATCAACAAAAAGACTTTTTATAAGAGAACTTGCAGTATCAGACATTCCTGATATATATCCTATTTATTCTGACCCTCAGGTAAAAAAATATATTGATAATATAGATGATTACCTAGAAATTGAAATGGAAAAACAGAAAGCCTACATACAGAATGTCTATTCATTTTATGGTTTCGGGCTCTGGGGAGTTTTTGGAAAAACAAGCAAAAAACTTATAGGAAGATGCGGTCTCGAACATGAAACCATTGATGGCAAAAATGAGATAATGCTGTCATATCTTTTAGACAGTCAGCACTGGGGCTATGGCTACGCACTTGAATGTTGTGCTGCTGTAATTAAATACGCAAAAGAACAGCTCGAAATAAAACGTATCGTCGCTGTAATAGACTTTGACAATAACAGATCCATAAAAACAGCCGAAAATCTCGGACTTAAATATGAAAAAGATGTGATCTTCAATGGCAAAAAAAGGCACCTTTACAGTATTGAACTTTAACTTAAAGAACGAACTTTAAATAATCTAATATTAAAAAGCGGACATATCCAATTATGCCCGCTTTTTAATATTTTATAATAACTTTTTGTCAGAAGCATCTATATACTACTGTCTTATCTATAATAAAAACACACCTGTAATAAAATTATCTGTTTTTATTATTATTTGTCTTGTTATTAGACTTATTATTGTTTTTGTTATTGTTTCTCTTATTTGTATTACCTTTGTCAGTTTTCTTAGCTGGCTTTTTGGTAGGTCTAGCTGTTGCAGTATTATCATCCACTGCTGACTGACCTGCATTGTTTGGCTGACCATCAGTTCCCTGATTTCCGGTAGCATCATCAACCACATCTGCAGTATCATCTACCACATCATCTACAGCATCAGCAGCGTCATCCACTACATCACCTACAACACCATCATCACCTGCCATGTCACTCTCATCATAATCACTGTCATCTTCATTTACCACAGGTCCTGTAGTAGCTTCAGGTTCCTGTGTGGCTGATGATGTAACTGAATTATTGGTCTTGTTGTTTCCACAACCTGCAAGCATCATTGTCGATAATGCTAATGTAGTAACAAACATCAAAATTCTTCTTCGCATAATTTCCTCCTAACACAACTTTAAGACTTTGATTTTAAGCATCCAAATGAACACTCAGAAACAGGTCAGATCATAGAAATCATCCCATCTCTTAAAATTAGTATGTTACGAGTCATGCAAAGTTATTCATGATTACAGACAGTAAAATGATTAAAAAACGATTTTGCTGTCTAAAAATAATTATATTATTTTAAAACAATCTTCATAAATTTTTTCTTTCCACGTTTGAGAACAATACCTTCATCACTTATATTATCCTTATTTATCACAGATTTAGGATCATCAACCTTAACTCCATCGATTGAAACACCACCCTGCTGCACATTTCTTCTTGCCTCACCATTTGATGCTGCAAGACCTGCCTTTACAAGAAGTGTAAGAACACCGATGTTTCCATCCTCACCAAAGTCCTCACCTGAAAGTTCAGTAACAGGCATCTGTGATGTATTTCCGCCGCCTGCAAACAATGCTCTTGCACCTTCTCTTGCCTTAACAGCTTCCTCCTCACCATGTACAAGTTTTGTAAGTTCATATGCAAGGATTTCTTTAGCTTCGTTTAATTTGCTTCCTTCCCACTGTGCCATCTCATCTATCTGCTCTAATGGAAGGAATGTAAGCATACGGAGACATTTAATAACATCAGCATCACTTACATTTCTCCAATATTGGAAAAAGTCAAATGGAGATGTTTTTTCAGGATCAAGCCATACTGCACCTGACTGTGTCTTACCCATCTTCTTTCCTTCTGAATTAAGTAAAAGATTTATTGTCATGGCGTATGCATCTTTACCGAGTTTTCTTCTGATCAGTTCAGTACCGCCAAGCATATTACTCCACTGGTCGTCACCACCAAACTCCATGTTGCAGCCATATTTCTGATATAATGTATAGAAATCATAACTCTGCATTATCATGTAGTTGAACTCAAGGAATGAAAGACCTTTCTCCATTCTCTGCTTATAACACTCAGCAGCAAGCATACGATTGACCGTAAAATGTGGTCCGATGTCCCTTAAAACTTCCATGTAATTAAGATCTGTAAGCCAGTCAGCATTGTTTACGAGCATAGCCTTGCCCTCACCAAATTCAATAAAACGGCTCATCTGCTTTTTGAAACATTCAACATTGTGATTTATCGTCTCAACTGTCATCATCTGTCTCATATCAGTTCTTCCTGAAGGATCCCCGATCATAGCTGTACCACCGCCGATAAGTGCGATTGGTCTGTTTCCTGCCATCTGGAGTCTTTTCATAAGGCAAAGTGCCATAAAATGTCCTACATGAAGACTGTCGGCTGTAGGGTCAAATCCTATATAGAATGTTGCCTTTCCATTGTTTATAAGTTCCTTTATTTCTTCTTCATCTGTGACCTGAGCGATAAGTCCACGAGCCACTAATTCATCATATAATTTCATAATAACCTCCGTTTATTAATATATTTCAAGCAGAATATAATTTTAGCTGTTGTCTGCTGTTTCTATCTTATAATCTGCAGCTATGCATTTTTCGTTTATTCTCATACATTCTGTCATCTGCTATCTTGCAAAGCTCCTCTATCTGAAAAGAACCTTTTGCAAATGCTGTTCCAACAGCAACGCTGCATGGATCGTTCATACCATATTTTTCATTTACATTCTCAAGTTCTTTTTCCCATCTTGCCTTTATCTTTGCGACATCGCCTTCAGCACAATTTAAGGCAACCATGATGAATTCATCTCCGCCCATCCTAAATCCATGTATATTCTCACATACCATAGCTTTTATGCTCTCTGCCGCTTTTTTAAGCAATGCATCACCTGCGTCATGTCCGTACATATCATTTGTTTTTTTAAGATAATTTACATCCATGAAAAATATTCCAACGGATGCCAGCATGTTGTATTCTTCTTTGCACTTTGTAAAGTAGCATCTTCTATTATACAAACCTGTAAGCAGATCGTGTTCACTGTCGTAACGCACTTTCTGTGTCATAAGCCTGCTCTCCATCATAAGATGAACACTATTTAAAAACATATCCGAACAATCAGCAAACTCTATTCCCATTTCAGCATCATGTTCTCCCTGAATAAGTACAACACTGTAAAGTAATTTTTCCACTTCTCCTGAACATACAATGATACCCTTGCCATCAAGCTTTTTGTAAATGCACTGTATTTCTTCTTTCATATCATCCGGCAGTTCATCAGATGATGCATAAATATCATGTTTATTATTAAACATCCTTCCAAGACCTGCATTAAGATAGGTACTGTGCCTTGCAGGATTAGAAATATCCTTATCATATACCACACTATCTACCATTCCAAACTGAGTGCATGTATATGTCAACATAGCGTCAATTCCAAGACTTTTGGAAATAATATCAAACAAAACAGAAAAATCGTCATGTATATGCTCCAATACATAACTTTGGAATTGAACAATATTTTCAAGGAATTTAAGATACTCATTAATGTTATCTTTGCCCAATAATCCTATCCTCCTCTAACTATAACTTAATCATCATAACCATTTGGATTCTTAACCTGCCATCTCCATGCATCTTCACACATCTTATCAATATCCCTTAAAGCTTCCCAGCCAAGTTCTGCCTTCGCTTTTGCAGGATCTGCATAGCACATATCAATATCTCCCGGTCTTCTGGAAGTTATCTTATACGGAATTTTCTTTCCACATGCTTTTTCAAAACTTTTTATAATGTCAAGTACACTATATCCCACACCTGTTCCAAGATTATATGTCACAAGTCCCGGATGTTCTGATAATTTTTCAAGTGCCTTTATATGACCTGCTGCCAGATCCATGATATGAATATAATCACGCACTCCTGTTCCATCATGTGTGTCATAATCATCACCAAAAACATTTACACACTCAAGCTGACCTGCGGCAACCTTAGCAATATATGGCAAAAGATTGTTAGGGACACCGTTTGGATTTTCTCCGATGCGTCCACTCTCATGTGCACCTATAGGATTAAAGTATCTAAGAAGTGCAATATCCCACTCATCATCAGCCTTATATATATCCCTGAGCATATCTTCAATAATAAGTTTTGTTCTTCCATATGGATTTGATACAGATAATGGAAAATCTTCTTTTATAGGAACAGAAGCCGGTTTTCCATAGACAGTAGCTGATGAACTAAACACCAATGATCTTACACCATATTTCTCCATTACTTTAAGAAGATTAAGCGTTCCTGTAAGATTGTTATCAAAATAACGCAAAGGAATCTCACATGACTCTCCCACTGCTTTCAAAGCAGCAAAATGTATGACTGAATCAATATTTTCTTTTGCAAAAATCTCATCTAATGCTTTTTCATTTAACAGATCTTCCTCATAAAATGTAATCTTTTTTCCTGTAAGTTCCTCTACCCTCTCAATAGACCTTTTACTTGAATTTATAAGATTGTCAATAACAACAACATCATAACCTGCATTTAAAAGTTCAACATTTGTATGGCTTGCAATAAAACCTGCACCACCTGTAACCAGAATCTTCATCAGGATACCTCTCTTTCTCTCAAGAATTAATATTTCCTGCATTTATCTCAATTTTAAAATCACGAGTGTTATATTTTAACATATACACCCGCTTTTATAAGTTTCGGTCAATATAACGCATTTCTTAAACATATTTAAAAAATATTTACTCTATGCTTTAAAGTTCCTCTGAGCACATATCAAGTGCTGCTGCTATAACCTTATCCATATCATAATATTTATACTGGCCAAGTCTTCCGCCAAACAAAACATTCTTCTCTGCCGCCGCAAGTTTTTCATACTCATGATATAAATTATCATTCTTCTCATTATTTACAGGATAATAAGGCTCATCACCCTTTTTCCACTCGGAAGAATATTCCCGGCTGATGATTGAAACCGGCTGCTTTCCAAAATTAAAATGTTTGTGCTCGATTATCCTTGTATAAGGGACATCAGCCGATGTATAATTTACGACCGCATTTCCCTGATAATTGTCAGTATCGACCTTCTCAGTCTCAAAGCGTACTGAACGGTACTCCAGAACACCTAGTTTATAGTCAAAAAACCTGTCTATCATTCCTGTGTAAACAGTCTTTTCTGCATCTATCTCATCTTTGATATCAAAATAATCCGTTGACAATCTGACCTCTATACCATCAAGCATCTTCTCGACCATCTTTGTGTATCCCTCTATTGGAATCCCCTGAAATCTGTCATTAAAATAGTTGTTGTCATAAGTGAACCTCAGAGGCAGTCTTTTAATGATAAATGCCGGTAAATCCTTACATTCCCTGCCCCACTGTTTCTGTGTATAGCCTTTTACAAGCTTCTCGTATACATCCCTTCCGGCAAGTTTAAGTGCCTGTTCCTCAAGGTTTGCCGGCTCATCAATATCAAGTTCAGCAATCTGCTTTTCGATAATAGCTTTTGCCTCCGCCGGAGTCTTTATCCCCCACATTTTACTGAATGTATTCATATTAAATGGAAGATTATAAAGTTCATCATTGTAAATGGCAACAGGAGAATTTATATAATTGTTAAACTCTGCAAACCTGTTTACATAATCCCATATCTTTTTATCAGATGTATGAAAAATATGTGCACCATATTTATGTACATCTATGTCGTCAATCCTTTCAGTATAAATATTTCCTGCTATATGCTCTCTCTTATCTATAA
Source organism: Eubacterium sp. MSJ-13 (assembly GCF_018918235.1). Classification (GTDB taxonomy): domain Bacteria; phylum Bacillota; class Clostridia; order Lachnospirales; family Lachnospiraceae; genus Butyribacter. The sequence goes on along the minus strand of NZ_JAHLQE010000160.1, from coordinate 13,086 downwards.
CAAGACACTTTTTTCCTTTTTCTGATGCTTCATGGGCAAAAACAGCACCAAACAGTCCTGCACCCACAACTAAATAATCGTACTTCATTTTTAATCCTTTCCCATTCTACGCTTCATCGTCTTTCTTTGCAAAAATAAATAATTTACTGAACACAAAATTTAATACTATAACAAGAATATTTGACAGTATCTTCATAACCATATCTGACCAGTGAAGCACATCTACAGTTACATACATAATGACCATATCCATTATCCCGGTGGCAAGACGGCACCATACAAACGAAAGACATTCCTTTATCAGAGCACCTATGCCCGATGTTCTGCTCTCAAAAACAAATATCTTATTTGTAACATATGCAAATGCCACGCTCAATATCCATGCAATCACATTGCTTGGAATCGTGTCAATACCTACGGCATGCTTACATACCGCATAAACCACGATATTTATAAGTGTCGTAAAACCTCCAAATACAAGGTACAATACTGCTTCCTTGTATTTGAGGTATAAATTCCAAATTTTTTCTACCATTATTCCAAAAACCTCATCCTAAGCCTCGTTTCTCCACACGCTTTTTTATACTATTCTACAGTAACGCTCTTTGCAAGATTTCTAGGCTTATCAACATCAAGTCCCTTAGCAACTGATACATAATAAGCAAGAAGCTGGAGTGGGATAACTGCAAGCGATGCTGCGAAATGTTCATCTGATTTTGGAATATATGTTGCAAAATCTACAGTATCTTCGATATTGTAGTTTCCATATGTCGTAAGCCCCATCAGGTATGCACCTCTGCTCTTGCACTCAACCATGTTGCTTATCGTTTTCTCATAAAGTGAGTTCTGTGTAAGAACACCGATAACAAGCGTTCCATCCTCGATAAGGCTGATAGTTCCATGTTTAAGTTCACCTGCTGCATAAGCCTCTGAGTGTATATAACTTATCTCCTTGAGTTTGAGACTGCCCTCAAGTGAAATAGCATAATCTATACCACGGCCGACAAAGAAGATGTCTTTTGCATTTGCCTGCTTTGAAGCAAACCACTGTAATCTCTCCTTGTCATCGATAATCTTCTGTATCTTTTCAGGAAGTTCGGCAAGCTCAGCAAGATATCCGTCATACTGATCCTTTGTTATCTTTCCACGCACCATAGCAAATTCAATGGCAAGAATATATGAAGCTATAAGCTGTGTACTGTAAGCTTTTGTCGTAGCCACTGAAATCTCAGGACCTGCAAGTGTATAGAAAACATTGTCTGCCTCCCTTGCAATAGAAGAACCGACAACATTAACGATACCAAGAGTCTTTATACCCTTGCTCTTTGCTTCCCTGAGTGCAGCAAGACTGTCAGCCGTCTCACCTGACTGGCTTATGATTATAACAAGTGCATCCTTATCAATAATAGGCTTTCTGTATCTGAATTCAGATGCAAGCTCAACCCTTACAGGTATTCTCGCCATATCCTCGATAACATACTGTGCAACCATACCTACATGCCATGCAGAACCACATGCTACAATGTGAATCTGGCTTATGCCCTCGATATCTTCTTTTGTAAGTCCGACATTTGAAAGGTCGATAACTCCATCCTTTACTACTGAATTGAGCGTATCTTTTACGGCTTTTGGCTGCTCATGTATCTCTTTCATCATGAAATGCTCATAGCCTGCTTTTTCCGCTGCCTGTGCATCCCACTTTATCTCTTTTGACTCTTTCTCTATCTCATCACCATCGAGATTGTAGAAAGTAATCTCTCCTGCCTTTAATCTTCCTATCTCAAGATTTCCTATATAATATACATTTCTTGCGTATTTAAGAATCGCCGGAACATCAGATGCCACATATGACTCCCCATTTGCAGTAGCAAGAATCATCGGGCTGTCTTTTCTTGCAACATAAATCTCATCCGGATATTCTTTGAACATAACTGCAAGTGCATAAGAACCACGTATTCTTATCATCGCATGGTTGATAGCATCAACAGGTGTTCCCTCATATTTTTTATAATAATAATCTATAAGTTTCACTGCTACTTCCGTATCTGTCTCTGAATAAAACTCATACCCCTTTTTCGTAAGCTTATCCTTAAGCTCCTGATAATTTTCAATAATACCGTTATGTACGGCTACAACATTTCCATCATCACTTCTGTGAGGATGTGCATTTGTCTCAGAAGGTTCCCCGTGCGTAGCCCATCTTGTATGACCTATACCGCATGTTCCAACCATAGCCTTGCCATCATTTGTCTTCTCAGCAAGTACTTTAAGCCTTCCCTTTGCTTTAACAACCTCTATAGCTGCATCACCATTTCTTACAGCGAGTCCGGCTGAATCATATCCTCTATATTCAAGTTTTGATAAACTGTCCAAAAGAATCGGAGCAGCCTGATGTTTACCAATAAATCCTACTATTCCACACATATTTGCAGTCTCCTTTATCATCTACATTAATATCCAATTATAAACATTACCTATTATATTTAATATTTTAGGAAATTGCAACCTAAATAGTCTTGAAACCTGACACAATAAACTATATAATAAATACATAATCTTAACAAGAAAACAATTAAAGAAAATATGGAGGTATTATTTTATGAGCGATACACAAAATTCAAGTTTTTCACTTTTAAACCAGAAAGAGATTGATTCCCTCATAGGTTTCCTCTCAGAACAGAAAGATTCCTTAAACAGTGATGTTTTAAGTCAGAAAAGCATAGATAAACTTATTAAACTCATTTCAAGTGACAGTGACAGGATAATTACTGATGTCTTTGATCCGTTTGCACATGTTGACAATTCCGTACTTGCAACATTAGGATTCAGAGATGATGTTTCACAGCTCTGTGAACTCAGATTTTCAGTTGATGAATCAAATGACTATATCATTCTCACAGCTTACAATACTGTTACAGATAAAGAGCTTATCATCACACCAAACCTTATCAACGCCAATGACACAAAAGACTGGGGATGTTCTATCTCACCCGTATTTTTCAACCGTATTGCAAAGGTATTTTCATTTAAATACACACAGCAGACACATGATGCAGTATGTAACTGCTTTGCAAAACATACATATGGTGATGCCGGTCACAAGATTCCTGAGATCTATCTTCCGGCAAATGAAAAACTTCTCGATTGCTTATTATAATTTATATTATGCTGTATAAGCATATATGCACTTTTAATACTATCAAGGAAGTCCCCAGCCACCACTTATTGCTCTACGCAATAGAAGTGGTGGCTGGGGACTTCCTTGTATCAGGAGTGGTACAAATTGTACAATTCCCTTCTGATATGCTGCGATATCGGCTAATAGCTGCTTATCTTCTCCGATTCATCATCACTCTTTTCAATCTTTCTGATGACAGCGTAATAGCCGTCACTGTCATTTATCTTAATGAAAACCCTGTCACCAACTTTATGTTTAAGAAGCGCAACACCTATAGGTGATTCTATACTTACCATATTATTTATGGCATCTGCCCTTATCGTGGTAACTATCTTAAAACACTCCTCCATGTCATCTTCTTCAATGTAGATAGTAACTGAATCGTTTAATCCAACCTGTGACTCATCGGAATCATCCTCTATTATCTTTGCCGTTTTTATCATCTTTTCAAGATACCTTATACGGCTCTCATTTCTGTTTTTGAACTGTTTTGCAGCCTTATACTCAAAATTCTCGCTTAAATCCCCCTGAGCTCTCGCTGTCTTTACATCTTCAAGTGCCTGTTTTCTGACAACAAGTTTGCGCTCATCAACCTCCTTCTGCATTTTCTCAACATCTTTTTTAGTCAATCTGTCATACATTTTATATCACCGCCTTTTTTCTATAATATGCCAAAGTGCCAAGCGACAGCAGCTTTTATGTAAATATACCTTGCTATCTGCTTTTGGCTCCTGCATCATAATATCACTTTCACATCAAAAAAACCATAGCATATCTTATTGTCACCTGCGATTCCAAAATGCATATATTCATATTAAAGAGAGATTCCAAAGGCTGTCACATAGTCTTTAGGATCACGACTTTTACCACATTTTTACAGGAGGAAAAACTCATGGCATTCTTTTTTAACCAGGCAACTCTTTCCCACAACGGAAAATCCACCGTTTCAAACATCACTACGGGAGAAATAATCGAAGCTGTAAAAGCTACAAAAACAGCCGTTATTCCAGCCTACAACGCAGACAGCACTATAACTTATGTTATCAGTCTGTTAAATTCAAGCAAAGCCGATATAACAGGTCTTACGGTAACAGATAATCTGGGGGCTTACCCATTCGACACGCTTACACTTACTCCCCTTGAATATATTGAGGGTTCAGTTAAGTATTATATAGAGGGTGTACTTCAGGCAGATCCGGCTGTAGTCACTGTCCCTGAGCTTATATTTTCAGAAATCTCCATTCCGGCTGAGGGCAATACAACAATCGTATATCAGGCTGCCGTCAACGAATTTGCACCGCTCACCATCGATTCAACGATAACAAACACTGTAACTATTGATGGTGAGACTATCGCCACACCTGTAAAAGCGATAGAAACCATAACTACTGAAGATGCAACTTCACTTAGCATAAACAAAACACTTTCTCCGACAACTATCACCGAAAACGGTCAGGTAACTTACACCTTCATAATTCAGAATTTTGGTAATACTGCCGCAACTGAAGAAGACAGGTTAAGCATATCAGATATCTTCAACCCTGTTTTAAATAACATTCGTGTAACCTACAATTCAGAACCGTGGGCAGAAACAGGTAATTATACCTATGATACAACAACAGGCAGCTTTGAAACTGTTGCCGGCAAGATAACAGTTCCCGCTGCCTCATATATACAGGATCCTGTAACAGGTGCATGGAGTGTTACTCCGGGAGTAACGACCATCACAGTTACAGGAACTATCTAAACTACTGACTGATATCATCAATCGTAATCTTACTCTCATGTGGAATAGGCTTCCACTCAACCTTCTTAAAGAGCGCTATGTATTTTACATAGCGTTCTATTACGTCATAAAGCGGCCATGTAAGACAATATAAAACTTTTTTTCCAAAACTTACCTTCTGGATGCGTTTTCTTTCTATTATAAATATGTATATCGCCATCCATATGCTGGCAAGATACATACCCATTCTGTAGAAAAGCCTTATCCATATTACAAGAAGCACACATATCGCATAAGATTTCCAGCCCGGCTCAAGATTTACGATAACATTCCCCGTAAAATGTCTCACAAGTTTTGAAAGCCATGTGCCGTTTCTGAATATATACATCTGTCCGCCTGCATTGTATATCGTAAATGGAAATAATATAAGATTCCATACTATCCACTTAAAAGCCGTAACAATCTGCTTTGGAAGAAGCTGTGCAAACGTGTCGAACGACATAAATCTGTGCCTTATGGTACGCCATAAAAATCTGTACCATGTATCACCTTCCTCCCATTTGGTGTTTTTATCTATAAAAATATTTTTAAACAATCCCCAGCCACTCTCTCCAAACGCCTGAAGATGCCCCTTTGCCCATCTCAAACGCTGTCTTAAAGCAACTTTTAAACTTGTCGGCTGTTCATCATAAAAAATCGCATCATTATTATATGAAATCTCATATCCGTTCACAACACAGTCGGCAGTAAGTGACCTATCCTCTGTAAGAGAAGTATATTTCCATCCGTCCTTAACAATCTCATTTGAAAACAGAAATCCTGTTCCCTGAATGTTCGTAGCAAGATGAAGAAATGATCTTGTCCTGTGACGCTGTCTTATTGAGCGAAGCCAGTGAATCGCATAGAGTGACGCTATCCATCCCTCCGTAAGATTTTTTGTACTTCTATATGAAGTGATTATCTTCTCACCTGCATCAAACGAATCATTCATTCTTGAAATGTAATCTTTCTTTAAGAGATTGTCAGAGTCAAAGATAAAATATCCCTCAAACGACTGTATCCCATAATCTTTTTCAATCTGCTCAAAAAGATATTTAAGACCAAATCCCTTTGTTCTCTCATCGGGATTGTTATGCTCATAACAGACAGCCCCAAGTTTTCTGGCAATCTTTGCCGTATTGTCAGTACAGTTATCCGCAACAACAAAGATAGTTATAAGCTCCTGTGGATAATCCTGCTTCTTTATACTATTTATAAGATTTCCTATGACCGGTTCCTCATTTCTTGCCGGAATAAGTACGGCATATTTATGATTATGCTTTGCCGGCTTAAACTTTCTTGTACAGAAAAGTCCGATTATCATATATGGAACATCATGTATACTGAGTATCTTCATAAACATCCCTATCGCCGTAAATAAAAACAGGCTCGGTGTATAAATATCCCCTAAAAAATGCCCTATACTATTTATAATGTTGCTGCTCAACAACACGCTTGTACATATATTCATTATTTCTCTCCACTCCCTGACAGTTATCTATACTGTCACTGTATATTCCTACACTAATTTTTCCGTCATATGCCGTCCACTGCACCGTTTATGTACAGCAGACATTAATTATTTATAATCTTTCAAAAAATCATACTTTAATGTAAGATCGTTTTTCTTTATAAGGTCACTCACGATACTGCTCTTTTTCTCTATCTCAGCCTCAGATATCTTTGCACCATTTGTCACCACTCCGTCAGCCACATATGCATTTCCATCGTACCAGCTTGAATCAGAGAAAAATGCAAGCGGACTGTAATCATCAGAAAGAATGTCCTTTCCTATATAATAGTTACTGTTGTAATCAATCCCAAAAAGGTTTAACACCGTAGGCAGAATGTTCATCTGCATATTTGTCCTGTCAACCTTTTCAGCCTTCACATCACTGCTCCATATAAAGAACGGTGTGCGGTTTATAAGATTATTGTCAGTTTCCTTATACTTATCAAGCACAGATTTGTCATTTATCGTGTAAAGGTAATGGTCTGCATACGCTACTATAACAGTATTATCGTAAAGGTCATTGTCCTTCAAAGCCTGTATCAAAAGACCAACCATATAGTCAGTCTCACCGACCATAAGATCAGCCACCTGTTCCTCAGAAAGTTCCGGAACTTTTCCCTTTCCGTATCTCATCTCAGCAACAAGTTTTCCAACTTCTTTCTCAGCAGTAAACGGTGTATGAGGTGTATAGGAGATAATATAGTCAACAAACCTGTCATTTTCTTTAAACATCTTATCATAAAAAGTCGTATTCTCGATAAGTTTCCTGTCAAGCTCATAACTCAAGTCTTCTTTATCTCTGCCATCCAGCATATCCTTGAGACCGTAATAATTGTCATAACCCCAGCTTTTATAATTTATTCCCCTTGAATAAAACTCACTGCTGTTCATATGGAAAGCATTTACAGCATATCCCTGAGCCTTAAACAATTTTGCCATCGTATTATTGAAAGTATTCTTATTAAATGTATATACATTTTCATTATACGAGATAGGTGTCGTAAAACCTGTATTTACCGCAAACTCAGAATTAAAAGTAGAACCACCGCCTGTATAGATTGAATAATGATCCGTAAAATCAATCGACTCATTTTTAAGTTTGTAGAGATTTGGAGTATTTTTCTTTGTAAGAAGCCACTCGTCCATACCCTCAAGCTGTAAAAATATCACATTCTTTCCCTTAAACATACCTGTGTAATCATTTGACTTCTTCTCATCTTCCGCCTCATATATGTTTTTCAGAAATTTCTCATCACTCTCACTTATCTTTGCCTTAGGCTTTAAAAATGTAATGTAAAAATTTCTCACAGTATACTCATAAAGTCCGGAAACTTTCATACTCTTATTTGAATCACTGAACTCACTGTAAACATTTCTCGCCTTCTTAAAACTGTTCCATCTGAGATTTTTATTTCCACTGCCCATCGTAACAGGTATAAGCAAATGCAGACATACAAAAATGATAACTGCTGCCACAAGTTTCTTCCACTGAAACTTCTCACTCTTCTTCGTGCTGACAGTCGCAATAACAGCAAGCACGATAACAACAGCGGCAAGTATATATACATACACAGGCGTATGCTTTATCGTATCAGCTATATAAGAACTTCCCTCACTTGCCAGTTCCAAGAGTGAAAAGTTAAAATAGAACGATGTAAGCGAATAATATATCGCATTTGTCAGAAACATTATGAAACTTATGATAAACATAAGCCAGTAAAAAATCTTTCCTGCAATTCCCCTGAGATATTTCGTAAATGCAATAAAAAGCCCTGCCCATATTATCGTAAACAGGTTCGGCTGAAGATAATACGCAGGATAAAACTCTATCTTGTGTCCCATGATACGCAGACTTAAATCCATAACAAAAAATGGAAGAAACATCAGTATCTCACCTATGTGAGCTAAAACAAAACCGAAAAAGCCTCCATCACTTTTAGAACCGCCCCTCATGTTGAAACCACTGTTTTTTTTAGAACTGCTCCCTCTCCTAAAACCACTTTCATTTTTAGAAGCACTTCCCATTCCGTAAAAACTAAGTCCGCGTTTTCTTCTTGATCTCATATTTGTACCCTCTTTAAAAAAAAATCAAATTTGCTAAACAGAGACCACTATAACATATCATGGCAGTTATTTCAATCGTAATCGTTTTTTAATCTGTTCTTATTCTGTAAAATGTTCCATATACCTGTTAGTATATACGCTTTCCATACTTTTTGATATCTTCCTTTAAATATTCATTTCGTATCTCATCAAAATAAAATATATCAATATTGCGCAATGTCTCAATCTTTTCCAGTTCATCTTCCATTCTGAACTGGTCAACCTTTCCATACACAACAAAATCAATATCACTTGTGGGCAGCGCCGTTCCTGTTGCGAACGAGCCAAACAGCTCCAGATGTTCTACTCCGAGCTTCTTACATATCTTTGTCACTTTCATAATAACATCCTGTACCGGCATCGTATTGGTATCAAATTCCTGAACTTCTATTTTCTTCATAACATTTCCTCACTCCGTATAATTTTGTACCATTATATTAACATTTGGGAATTTATTTCGCAAGATGCTGCTGTATATTGTGCTATGGATAACTATACAGAAATGAAGACTAAACACATAATATATTTCATCTAAAAAGGTGTCGAAAAATCCCGACACCTTTTATTATTATCTAACTCTAAACATTTAACTGATAATAAAGACCTTTTCTAGCCATCAATTCTCTATGATTTCCCTCCTCGGCTATTCCCTTGTCGGCTATATAGAGAATCCTGTCCGCATTCCTTATCGTTGACAGTCTGTGTGCCACTATGAACGCCGTTTTTTCCGACAATATAACATCGAGTGCTTTCTGTATCATATTTTCAGTTTCCGTGTCTATCGAGCTTGTTGCTTCGTCAAGTATTATCACTGACGGATTTTTAAGTATTATCCTTGCAAAGCTGATAAGCTGTTTTTCTCCTGCCGAAAGTCCCTCTCCTCTCTCTTCGAGTTCCTCGTCATATCCATGTGGCAGTCTCTCTATAAATTCATCAGCATAAATATATTTTGCAGCCGCTATGCACTCCTCGTCTGTCGCATCAAGTCTGCCGTATCTTATATTCTCCATTACAGTCCCTTTAAATATGAAAGGATCCTGCATAAGCACTCCGACTTCCTCTCTAAGTGACTCCAATGTTACTTTCCTTACATCATTTCCATCTATTTTTACTGAGCCTCCTGTTACATCATAAAATCTCGTGATAAGATTTATTATAGTAGTCTTTCCTGCACCTGTTGGTCCTACAAGTGCTATCGTCTCTCCCGGTTTTACATGGAGGTTCATATTTTCAAGGATATTTATATCGTCCTCATACGAAAAAGTCACATTATCAAAATCAACCTGACCCTTTACATTGTCAAGCGATATATCCCCCTCCTCATCTTTTATCTGCACTTCGTAATCAATCGTATCAAATACCTGCTCAAGATTTGAACTTACCTGTGCCATCTGCTGAATGATTATCGCTATCTGCGTGAGCGGCCCGCTGAAAAGTCCCATATAGCTTATAAACGCAACAACCGTACCTGCATCTATATGGCTGCTTCCATTTAATATAAGATAAAGTGCAACTCCGTAAAGACAAAGTGTTCCGATATTCCAGAATATTTCAACAATCGGCGTATTTAAGTTGTTTAATTTGACAATCCCCCACCATACATTGACACTCTGATCATGCAAGTCCTCATAGATTGCCTTATTTTTCTCCACCCTGTTATAATTCTTTACTATCTTTTCACCCATGATAGTTTCTATAAGAAAAGCCGAACGGTTTGAAAGTTTTGCCCTGTGCCATGCAAATCTTCTCCTTATCTTATACCTTAACAAAAACACAAGAGCCATCATTGGAACTGTTGTACACACGACAATAAGCGTAAGCTCAGGACTGAGTGACAGCATAAATATCGTAACAATAACAATCTTTACAAGATAGACAAGAAACATAACGACATAATTCGTAAAGAAATTGGCAAGGTCATTTATATAATCAGTGACACGCACAACAATCTTTCCGTCAGGCCTGTTGTCAAAATACTCAAAAGGAAGTTCCTGCAACTTATAAAAAATATCCTTTCTCATATCCGCAATAACACTGTGCCCCATCTGTCCCATCATACGCTGCTGTGCATAAGTAAGCCCAATGTCTGTCGCAGCTAAAAAAACAAGACCACACACAACATAAAAAAGTTTAGCCATACTTTTTTCAACAACCACATTATTTATAACATACCTAAGCAGCATCGGCGGCAGTAAAGCAGTACACGCCGAAACAAGCATAAGCACACAAACGATTATAAATATATGCTTATATGGCACGATATATTTTAAAATTCTGCCAAACTGCTTAATATCAATCTTTTTATGAACAACCTCATCCTCAAAATATGTATTCCTCTTAGCCATGATATTCCTCCGTTACCTTACAATCAAATCCCAACTAATTTCTCATAAAAAACTTTCAATATACTAACTTCTTAGCAAATCATAAGTTTCGCATATCGTTTATGCCACCGTCTGCTTCGCCATCTGCGTCTTATACACATCCGCAAAATGCCCGTCAAGCCCCATCAGTTCATCAAATGTGCCCCTCTCAACAATCTTTCCGTTGTTTAGATAGATTATCTCGTCACAGTCAACAACAGATGACATTTTATGAGCAGCTATAAGAATAGTTTTCTCTTTATAATATGTCCTCAGATTTTCAAGAAGTTTCCTCTCCGTCTCCGCATCAAGTGCACTTGTCGAATCATCAAATACAAATACGGGTGCATCCTTTAACATTGCCCTTGCAATAGAAACCCTCTGCTTCTGACCACCCGAAAGACCAAATCCTTTTTCACCTACTATCGTCTGATAACCGTCAGAAAGTTCATTTATAAAATCATCTGCCATTGCTCTTTTTGCACATTCCCTTACCTTGCTCTCATCAACATCAGGGTTTGCAAATGCAATATTGCTGTCAATGGTATTTGAGAATAAAAAAGCATCCTGAAAAACATATGAAATCTTTTCCCTAAGCTCTGCCGTCTTATATTCTTTAACATTTGTTCCGTTCATTTTTATCTGACCGCTGTTTACATCATTTATCCTTACTATGGACTTAAGCAGAATACTCTTTCCACTTCCGGTTGCCCCGACAATACCGACCTTTTTACCATAAGGAATGGAAAGATTTATATTATCAAGAACCTTTTTGCCGCCAAGCTCTAATGTAACATTTTCAAACTCTATGTCCGGCTTATCTATATCTTTCGCAGATTTTTTGCCATCCTTAATCTTTGTCTCACATTCCATAAACCTCATTATCTTATCCCCCGCAACAATCTGCTGCTGCATCTGGAAAAGAAGATTGTTTATCTGCGACACATGATCCATTATCTTCATGACATAACCTGACGCTGCCACAAGAAATCCGACAAGCATCTGACCTTTTATAACAAGCAATGCACATAACGCAATAGTGCCAATATAAGCGACCTGTTTTATCGAACTGAATATAACCTCGAAACCTGCCGAAAGCCTAATCTGTTTTATATATGACTGCTTCATGTTCATATTTGACTTGTCAAACTTTTCCTTCTCACGCCCCTCATTTGTGAATGACCTCACAAGGCGGACAGCCTCGATATTTTCCTGAACGGTAAGATTCATATTACTGTTGCTGCTTCTTATATCCCTATAATTTTCCTGAGCCTTCTTTCTGAATCTTAAAAGTGCCACAACAAAAAACGGTGCAAGTATAACCGGAATTATCAAAAGAGCGATATTTATTGAAGTGAGCAGTATTATACACGCACCGAGCACAAACATACTGTCAAACATACCCGGAATTATTCTTCCAAATAAATCTTTCATCATAATCGTATCTGTATGAAGTGTAGTTAAAAGCTCCCCTGTGTTGTACTCAGATACAGTCTGGCTGTCAAGTTCCATCAGCTTGTCAAAAGTCACAACCCTTAAATCCGTCTCAAACTTCAATGCGTACTTTTCAAGCATCGTATTTTTGATGTATATAAAAATAAGCCTGAAAACAAGAAGTCCAACAAACACCATTGCAATATTAAAAAACAATTCAAAACTGTGTCTTTTTCCGTAATCTCCATCAATCAGAAACGCAAAAACACCACTTGCCTTATTGTCGTTATCCATAATAACAAAATCAATAAAAAGCTCCGACACAAACGGTATCAGCAGATCTGCAATAATAGCAAGAAAACTCACCATCTGCAAGATAACCGCCGCCACTATGTACTTTTTCCAGTATTTAAACCCAAACTTTATCGCATCCATCTCTAATCCTTTCCTATATGAAATATTACTGCCTACACCCATGACTCATTGGTGCATAACTTTTTATTACAGTTTCATAATTTTTATATAATCAATTTCTTTTTATGATAATTTTTTGTAATATTTTTCGTGTGCGTACACGATTTTAATCCTATATAAAGAGGGTAAATCATTACCCTCTTTATATCTATATTTTTAATACTCCATGATATATATTTGTGAAACTATCATAAAATATGAGTCAAGCGGATATTCGCAATCCGCTTTGCTACTTGCTCATAACACTATTAGCTGC
>NZ_JAHLQE010000055.1 GCF_018918235.1 Eubacterium sp. MSJ-13 | reverse complement strand
CTATCGAAAGTGCAGGCTTGTTCAATGTATCAATTATTAATTATTCGTTGTACTAGTTATATCATCATAAAAAAATAATTGCGCAACTGCCATTATTAATTATTCTGGAAATAGCTTAAACAAATTACTATTATCACCTGTTCTAAACTGGAATATATACTAAATAAACCAAAAAATTGATTTTTACAACATCATATATTATACTTTTAATATTATAACCTTAAAAGTCGGAGCAAATAATATGGCAGCAAAAAATACACTTACGACCGGCATTGCCGAGTTGTTGATTTTATCTATTTTAAACGAAAAAGATAGTTACGGATATGAAATCGTTAAGATCATCACTGAAAATTCTGATGGTCTTATTTCTCTGTCTTACAATACAACCTACGCAGCTACATGCAAGATGATAGAAAATGGTCTGATAAGTGAAAAAAATGTAAAGGTTGGCAAAAAGCGTACAAGAATATATTTTCACTTGGAAGATAAAGGGCGTGAGTACTATACAAAATTGTATGAGTCTTACAGGAATATGTCACTTGGCGTAGATAAGATTTTTAGCAGTTTGAGAAAGGTTTCAATATAATTCTTCAGAATTTCCTGACTTACATTACCAATAGAACTTATGAAATATTCGCAAACAAAGATTAAATGATTTTATATTTAAGCAAAAAAAGAATCGCCTGGAGAAGCGATTCTTAAAGGAGAAGGTATGAAAAAAATTTAAGCACTTATCAAATGATTCCGTTTCATTTGATGGTTATATATTACCTAACTATTGTGAATATGTAATGTTGTTTTTGTTAATAGTTTGTGAACATCAACATAACATTTTATTACATGCTAATTTTTTCGTCTATTTAACAGTTGTTTTTGTTTATTTTATTTCATATTCCATTTTTTCAGTTCTTCATTTCTCAAATACAAAAGTTATATAGAACTGTAATCTCAACAAATTTTACATTTATTAAAAAAATACTTGCTTATTCCCTAAGGGTATATGTTATTTTTAGTACAGATACAGAAAATAACAACTCAATATTATGTAGAAATGAGGGATTATCATGAAAATTAAAGAATTAGCAAAGTTACTTAATGTCAGTCAGAAAACAATACGCTACTATGAAGATTGCGGATTTATCACCCCGCCCACCCAAAATAAATCAGGAAGGATTTTCAGAGACTATGATGAAACATCAGTAACACGTTTAAAAACAATCATCGGTCTTCGCAAACTTCGTTTTTCTATTGATGAAATACATGAATTATTTGCTGAGCCTGAAAAACTGGCTGAAATCTGCAATACACACAGAAACAATCTTGAGCGTGAGATTGGTGTTATGACTCAGATATGCAAACTTCTTGATGATGTCGATTATAGCCATGTAAATGATGCAAAAGAGCTGACTGAACAGGTTGAAAAGTTCCGTCAGGAAACTATAATAGATGACTACTTTACTGACTACGATCTCAGCACTTTTGATGAACCTTTTACCGATTATGACTTGCGTAAACAAAAGAATGATGAACATAAAGAATATGCAAAATTAGTTGCATCGAGCTACTATTTTGCACATCCTAAGGTAAAAAGCAACTTACAGGGTGGTTCTATAGGAATCCCAAGGTAAAAATGAACAAGACCTCTTTATCAACTAAGCAACTCTTGTTTGTCTTTACATTCAAATTTTCAATATAAAAAACCACCCTGACAAACGCTCGTCAGGGTGGTCATATTGAAAACAGAATTTAATTAGTCTGTTGTATATGGCATAATTGCAACGTGTCTTGCACGCTTGATTGCAACTGTTAAAGCTCTCTGATGTTTAGCACAGTTTCCTGTGATTCTTCTAGGAAGAATCTTTCCTCTTTCAGAGACATATCTCTTTAACTTGTTTACATCTTTATAATCAATTACATCATGCTCTTTATCTGCACAGAAAGCACAAACCTTTTTTCTTCTACGCATAGGTCTTCTTCTTGCACCTTCTCTATCGCTCTTATTGTAAGCCATGTCGAAATCCTCCTTAATTTTTCAGTAATGTTTAATCAAACATTAACACTTAAATGGTAATTCCTCTTCGATGGCATCTGGAATATTCATAAATCCATCACCTGCTGCCTGAGTAGGTTCAGGTCTTGTCGGTGCTGCTGCACCTGCCTGCTGATAACCAGCACCTACATTCTCTGAAGCGGCCGCCTTGCTCTCAGCAAATTCCTGTTCTTCTACAACAACATCTGTCGTATAAACACGATTACCATCTTTGTTCGTGTAGCTGCCTGTCTGAATACGGCCTGTTGCTACAATCTTTGTACCCTGATGAAGATATCTTTCAGCAAACTCTGCTCCTCTGCCAAATACTACGCAGTTGATAAAATCTGCTGTCTGCTCATCACCCTGGCGTCTAAATCTACGATCTACTGCAAGTGTATATCTTGCAACGGCTGTCTGATTCTCTCCCGCAGAATATCTAATCTCAGGATCTCTTGTCAGACGTCCCATTAAAATAACCTTATTCATGAAGGAAACACCTTCCTTTCTTATGCTTCCTGTCTAACGCATAAGTATCTGAGAACATTATCCATAATGCGAACTGCCTGCTCAAGCTGTGCAGGAACATCTGCTTCTGCATCAAACTGGATGAAGTAGTAGAATCCTTCTTTCATATGCTGAATTTCGTAAGCAAGTTTCTTCTTGCCCCATTCCTCAACATTTGTAATGTTACCGCCGAATTTTGTGACATACTCTTTAGCCTTCTCGACAGTAGCTGCTCTTGCATCGTCCTCGATCTTTGCATTGACAACTAATGCTAATTCATATTTGTTCATAGCTGTCTGTACCTCCTTTTGGTCTCTGGCTCTCCTCATGACTCCGACTTTGCGTGATAATCTCAAAATCGATGTGTTTCAACACACTTTGTCCTAACAGAAAAGAGCAAGGAAAAATTAACATATCACAGTTTCTTATCATATCACAGTTTTCTGTCATATGCAAGCACTTTTTTTCACAAAACCTCTAAAACCTTTCTCAACCTGCTTTCTAGGCAGCATGACCTGATGGTCACACCCCGTACATCGAAGCCTTATATCCATTCCGACTCTTTTTATCTCCCACGCATTAGCACCACATGGGTGAGCTTTTTTCATCTTTATAATGTCACCAATCTTAAAATCAACCTTATCTGCCATTTCTACTCCTTCATCTCTACATTCTGAATCTCATTTATCCAGTCATAGTATGTTGTCGCATCTTTTGTCATTGTGTCTGTCTTTATTCTTGATGCACTGAACAATGTCGCTTTCTGCTTCTGACAGATTGGTACTTCAACAGCCTGCTCAAGTATCGTGTTAAATACTTTTTTGTATGTTTTCTTTTTTCTGCCTGCTCTCACTGTCGCATCGGTCTTTTTAAGATAAGCCGAAAACATCGGCATTTCCATTCCAAACATACTCTGTGCTGACACATATTTTCTGCTCAGTCCAAATCCATATGAGGTGTCTGTCTGTGCACACCACAACTGTGCTTTTTTAATGTTCTTCTTAGATGTCATCTGTTTTTCTGATACAGAAACTATTTTAAGTTCAAGTCCAATATCACCAAGCAGGTCTGATGCTCTTTTTATCATAGGGTAAAGCATGTTCTTTCTTCCATTTTCTAACATTACATGGTATACCTTTGAGGCTTTTCGAGGCACTTTTTTTATAACTCCGTTATCGTCAAAAACATAGCCTGCCTTTTGGAGATATTTTCTCGCACCGTCTTTTACCGCTATATTTCTCTCCTCATCGCTCATATCATCGCTATATATCTCGCCCCCATCTACCGCATCACTGTAGGCTCTGTTGTAATCTTTATCTTCACTGTTAGGTGAGAGCCATGATTCAGATGTATAAGGATAGTTTATTATCTTCACCCTGCCTGAAAGTTCTTCCTCAAGATTTATCCTCTGCGCACTTATCACGGCTGCTATCGCTGTTCTGAGTGCCTTTGATTCTTCTGAACCTCCGTCTGCTCCAACGCTTACATTTTTCGCATTGATACCCACATAACTGAATTTTTTTTCAGTAGTAAAGCGTGTACTGATCTGATTTCCTGACAATTTGCCGTTTGAATTTGCTTTTGCTATCCATTCGAGGTCATCACCTGTTATGTTTTTTGACATAACATCTACTGTACCTTCAACAACTTCTGTCACTTCGGCAACATGATTAAGTGTTTCTTCATTATCATCACTATCAGTCTTTTCTTCATTATCTTTCTGAACATCAGTACCTTGTGCTTCCGCTTCATTTTCCTGTTTTATATTCTCCTCAACACGTTTTTTTGCTTTTCTTATAATATCGTGCATTTCCTTTATCTGAACAAATGCCGTCTTAGGGCATCCGTTAAAATAAAGTTCATTATACGTGTAATAAACTATCTTTTTTTCATATTTTACATATCTGTAGGGTCCTGCTCCCATCGGTGATTTCTTGTTTGCGCAAACTGATGATATATCACCCTTTTTAAACCCAAAATGACCTTTTCTGTAATTATATTTCTGTTCATTTCCGTAATAATGCAACGGGCATATAGGTATCTGAAGTGCATTTATCGTGTCGTCACTATAACCGTTTATTACAAGTGTAATGTTGTATTTTCCGGTTTTTCTGATGCCCGATATCCTCTTTACTTTCTTTTTCTTTCTATATTTTGCAAGTCCTTCTATCTTTTGTCTGCCAAGTTTTACATCACCCCTATATGAACTGTCACAAAATGCGTACATTGAAAATATAACATCATCTGCTGTTACTTTTTCACCGTCACTAAAAAGCAGCCCATCGTCCAGTTTTATCTTATAATATGTTTTATTTTTCTTTTCATTATACTGAACAGATATATCTGACGGTCCGTAATAGGTATATCCGTTTCCCTTATATGTCCTTACCTCCCCCTCGATTCCCTTGTAGACAGGCTTGCCTGCCCTGTCATTTGCAACAAGGTATGCCTGCGTAAGTCTGACAACTTCCTTATCTCCTGCACTTTTTGCCGTAAACGGATTGAAATTTTTGTTTAATCTGTCACAGCCTATGATTATAGGCGAATCAGCCTGTCCATCACCTTTTCCTGTTGCCTCCGCATTTCCTTTTTCAACTGAGACTGTCACTTTCGGTTTTGGTTTTGGTTCTTTTTTTATCTTTTTTCCGCATCCTGTCAATCCCAAAACCATAGAAAAGCATAATAACACACTTAGAAAGTGTCTTGTTTTGTTTCTCATCTTTTACCTCCAAAAAACAGGTTCAAGCGGATATTCGCAATCCGCTTTGCTACTTGCTCATAACACTATTAGCTGCTAT
>NZ_JAHLQE010000155.1 GCF_018918235.1 Eubacterium sp. MSJ-13 | reverse complement strand
AATACTTTCGTTACTATTTGTGCCGCCAGTCGAAGGCGGCGGAATGGAGATTAATATGAGGAAATCATTAAAAAAGATTATGACCTTCGCACTTTCGGCAGCTATGCTTGTTACAGGTGTTTCAAGTGCAGGTACGGCGGATGCGGCAACAAAGACCAATGAGGGTGGAGCTGTTACAGCAGCATCAACAAATGAAGTGGAAACACCGGATAATCCGTCAGCATATACAGATATGTCAGCGACAGAGATCATCGCTGATATGGGTACAGGCTGGAATCTCGGAAATACTATGGACGGGCATAATGATAATACGCCTGGGGAGACAGCATGGCAGGGTGCAAAGACTACAAAGTCATTTATCAAATATGTACATGATGCAGGTTTTAATACGATTCGTATACCTGTGACATGGGGAAATATGATAAATGCTGACTATTCCATCAATGAAGGATGGATGAGCAGAGTTCAGGATATTGTTGACTATGCGGCAGCAGAAAATGTGTATATTATATTAAATATCCACCACGATGGAGCTGACAATGCATCTTCTTCGTCAGCAGGATATGGTGAGGACGGTTACAACCACGGCTGGCTTGATATCACACCTGATGATGAGACAGCATGGAATGGCGTAAAAATAAAATTTGCAGGCGTTTGGAAAACAATCGCAGAGAGATTTAAAAATTATGATGAACATCTCATTCTCGAATCTATGAACGAAGTTTATATTCATGGTCAGGGATGGACACAGGATGCGGAATCAATAAGTAAACAGAATAAAAGAATAAATGAACTTAATCAGATATTTGTTGATACCGTAAGAGCAACAGGTTCAAACAATGCAAAGAGATGGCTTACATTATGTGCCGTAAATACAAATATCAAATTTGCTGTAGGAAACTATGATACGAGTTTTGAACTTCCAAAGGACAGTGTATCAGGAAGACTTATGGTGACTGTTCATGATTATGACGGATACAGCAGGGATTCTGTAGATGAATCAAAAGCAAATTCATATGCAGACCAGTTTAAAAAACTTAAAAATAAGTTTGTTGATAATGGTGTTCCCGTACTTATAGATGAATATGGATTTCAGGCAAAATTTATTGCAGATGTGAGAGCATGCAAATATGAAGGTGTAAATTATCTTGCAAAGAAATACGGAATGGTACTTGTTGCATGGGACAACAATGGTGCGGGTTCAGGAGAATCGTTCAGAATTTTAAACAGATATTTCAATAAACCATATTCAGTAAAATCAGTCTCAGCCATTATGAGAGGTTATTTTGTTGACACGCAGGCACCTGTTTACAGATTTAGCGCTTCTGACGGTGAACTTTCTATCACAAAGATGACAGCTATAAATGCTGATACCGAAAATGTATCACTCAAAGTCGGAGAGAAAAAGAATATATCAGTTACGACTGAACCGGCAGGAAACAATGATGTTGTACTCTGGAAATCAGATGATTCAGGTATTGCAGCAGTTTATAACGGTCAGATAACAGCTAAGGGAGTAGGTCAGACAACAGTTTATGCATATTCACAGGCAGATGCTTATGATAACAGCACGGCTGATAAAGTTGAGAAGGCCATCAAAGTTACAGTTACAAAAGCTGATATCAAAAATCAGACGGCAGCTATCCAGACAGATTTTGATACATATAAACTTGAAGATAACCAGGAAGCATTTCTCAATGCTTATGCAAAGGCGGCAGATGGCAGCAAGAACGGAGCAGCACTAAGTTTTTCTTCATCAGACGAGAAAGTTGCAACGGTTTCATCAAACGGAAAGATAGTTGCGACAGGCTCAGGAAATGCTGTTATAACGATTACTTCAGCCGATGGCATTGTAAAGACAGTTGATGTTTCTGTTAATATTACAAATCCTTCAGAGGAGATTAAACCTGACAGCAAACTTGATGAAAATGACGATGCTCCTTCAACAAACGACAATACAAACAATGGAGGAAACAGTGATAATGAGGTCAGCTCATTTAAGTCAGGAAATGTAACTTATAAGGTTGTGAAAGCAGGAAGCACAGTAAGCTATGAATCAAACACAAAGAAGGCATCTATTAAGACAGTGAATATACCTTCAACAGTAAAATATGCTGGAAAAACATATAAGGTTGTAAAAATCGCAGATTCAGCATTTAAGAATTCAAAGAAACTTACAAGTGTGACAATTGGAGCTAACATAAAAGAAATCGGAAAAGATGCATTTAACGGATGTTCTAAATTAAACAGAATAAAAGTTACATCAAAGGCAGTTACTAAAGTAGGTGCAAATGCATTTAAGAACACAGCTTCAAAACTTGTGATAAAAGTACCTTCTTCAAAACTTTCTTCTTATAAGAAGATTTTTAATGCAAAAGGACAGTCTAAAAAAGCAGTTATAAAAAAATAATTGTTTGCAAATATGGCAGAACTGATATATCCTATTGGATATGGAAGTTTGCCAGATGAGTTAAAAACAGATGCAGGCAGGCTCTTGGGATTAAAGGAGTCTGCCTGTTTTTGTGATTATATATAGAAAATCTGAGTTATGAGTTAAAAATGAAAATGTGGAGGTTTATCTGTGAAAGAAATGACAGAACTTGAAAAATATTATAATAAATTCAATGAGGATAAAAGGCTGACAAGACGACATGGTCAGGTGGAATTTATTACATCAATGAAATACATACATGAGTGCATAGGTGACAGAAAATGTGTAAAAATACTTGATATAGGTGCAGGTACGGGACGATATTCGATTGCACTTGCAAATGAAGGTCATGATGTGACTGCGGTTGAACTTGTCAAATATAATCTAGGCATATTAAAGTCAAAAAAAAGCACGGTAAAAGCAATGCAGGGCAATGCCTTAAAATTGTCAAAACTTGAGGATGACACATTTGATATAACACTTTTATTTGGGCCTATGTATCATCTGTTTGGCTTTGACGATAAGTTAAAGGCTTTGAATGAGGCAAAAAGGGTTACAAAGCCTGGTGGAAATATTCTTGTTGCATACTGCATGAACGAATACAGCATCCTTACATACGGTTTTAAGCAGAATCACATAAAAGAAGTTGTTGAGGCGGGAAAGGTTACTGAGGATTTCCACTGTATTCCTGAGCCAGAAGATCTTTATGATTATGTGAGAGTTGAAGATATAGATAAGGTACGCATGGCAGCAGGTTTAAAAAGGATAAAACTTATATCTGCGGACGGTCAGGCAGATCTGATGCGTCCTGTGTTAAATGCAATGGATGAGGAGACATTTAAGCTCTTTGTGGAGTATCATCTTGCGACTTGTGAGAGACAGGAACTTGTAGGAGCAGGGGCACATACAGTAGACGTTCTAAAGAAGGAGTCATAACAAAGTATTTGTGATTCCCATTCAGAATAAAGCTTGTAATAAACAGCTATGGGATGTATAATAAGCTGTGCGTCAAAAAATAAACGGTCAGCAATATAATAGGCGGACCGTCTTAGAAATTTTGACAATATTTTATGGAGGAAAAGAGATTATGTATAATATACTAAGCAATTGCTTAAATCCAAATCAGATAACGATGATAGGTATTCTTGCAGCATTTCTGCTGACATTTATCTGTCTTAAGTTTCCATTTCCGTTTCTGCCTGTAGACCAGGGAAGGGAATTTGCGGTAAATGGTGCATTGTCAAAGGGAAAAACAAGAGGTGTAGGACTTACATTTGTAATAGCATTTATTATATGTTCATTACTTTTTATGCCTATAACAAGAGAATTTATAATATACTGTATACTATTATTTGCCATCATGTTAAGCGGATATCTCGATGATGCTGCAGAGACACCGTGGCAGGATTACAAAAAAGGAGCTATCGACCTTGTATTATCCATCGTAACGATGTGGACATTTTTAAACTTTAACAATTCAACGATACACATAGGAAAGACAGCTATCGAACTTCCGGTACCGGTTTATTTTATACTCGGCATAATCCTTATATGGGTATCAATAAATGTAACAAACTGTACTGACGGAGTGGACGGGCTTTCAGGAAGTCTTTGCTGTGTTGTAATCTCATCCTTTACGGTGATATTTGCACATGAACTTGGTTATTATGTAATAGCGGACTTCATTTTTGTGGCAACGCTGCTTGCATACCTTTATTTTAATTCAAAACCGAGTACAATGCTTATGGGAGATGCAGGCTCAAGAGCACTTGGTTTTTATATCGCAATCATAGCAATGAAAACAGGACATCCTATAAGTTACATAATACTTGCAATTGTGCTTATAGTTGATGGAGGACTCGGACTCGTAAAAATCTTCTTAAAGAGATTTTTGAAAATATCAATCCTTGTAAATACAAGAACACCGCTTCATGACCATGCAAGAAAAAATAAGGGATGGTCGGATACACAGGTAGTGTTCAGATTTATAATAATGCAGATAGTAGCAGCTATGATAGGATATATAATTATAAGTATTTTGTAAAATATATATTATAAGTGAACAGTAATTATTGTGTAATAGTTGTATCATTCACTAAAAATAGCAGATTGTTTCAATGAACTGTATATTGGTAAAAGATTTTTTGCAGAGATACAAGTCAGGCGGATATGTGCAATCCGCTCTGCTAATTGCTCATAGCAGTCAATAGTGTTAAATAAGAGACAGGATAATAGTTAATGAAGTTATCCTGTTTCTTTTTTATATAATTCATATAAGTTAGCAAACTTCTAAGATGAGCACAGATGCGTAAGAGATTCAGTCGTAGAAAAATATCAAAAGTACCGGCTGTGCCATTTTAACAGGTGGTCATGCACAAAACGGTGTCATTTGGCATAATATATAAATGATAACGTTTAGAGGTGCTTGCGGTGCAATCCTTTCCAAAACCGATGGATGCAAAAGAAGAGGAAGAATGCATCAAAAGATACCAGGCGGGAGACAAGAGTGCGAGACAGCTTCTTATTGAAAAAAACCTGCGTTTAGTCGCATATATAGTAAAAAAATATAACACCTCAGACAGGGAACTTGACGATCTTCTTTCCATAGGGACGATAGGTCTTATAAAGGGTGTTGATTCATTTGACGGTTCAAAAAAGATAAGACTTGCAACTTATTGTGCGAGATGTATAGAAAATGAGATACTTATGTATATAAGGACGGAAAAGAAAAGCTCAAAAAATGTGTATCTGTATGACTCGATAGGATCGGATAAAGAGGGAAATGAGATAAGTCTTATAGATGTGATAGAGTATGAGGACGAGGATGTAGTAGAGAAGCTCACACAGGATGAGCGTATAAGACGGCTTAATAATAAGATAGAAGATGTTTTAAATAGCCGTGAAAAGGATATAATCAGAAAAAGATATGGTATAGAAGGATATGACATCAGGACACAGAGAGAAATTGCAGCCGAATATGGAATATCAAGGTCATATATATCAAGAATAGAAAAGTCAGCACTTTTTAAACTGAGAAAAAGTTATGAAAATGATTGTCTATAGATTGCTGTTGTGTTAATATATTTAATATATTGTACAGATTTTAGGAGGGTGTAAATGAAAGTACTTTTAGTAGATGATGCGGCATTTGTACGCATGTCGTTAAAGAAGATTCTTAATGATGCTGATTTTGGATTTGAGTATGTGGAAGCAGGAGATGGAGAAGAAGCTATAGAAAAATATAAGATATATTCACCTGATCTGGTAATTATGGATATCACGATGCCTAAGGTGGATGGTATCACTGCTGTTGAGAGGATAAAAGAGATAGACAGTGATGCGAAGATCATTATGTGTTCTGCGATGGGATTTCAGGAAAAAGTGGTAGATGCCATTACGGCAGGAGCAAAAGATTTTATAATAAAGCCTTACGAAGCAGATAAGGTAGTTAAATCTATAAAAGCAGTATTAAAGTTAGACGAGGAGTAAGATGACATATTTAGAAGAATATAAAGAGGGAAATAAATTTTCAGGGATTTATCTTTGTAAATCAAAACAGATATTAAAAACTAAGGCAGGAAAGACATATTATTCGTTGATACTTCAGGACAAAACAGGAACTATCGATGGAAAAGTCTGGGAGTTAAATGCCGGAATAGCAGAATTTGAAAGCATGGATTTTATTATGACGGATGGCACAGTCACATCATTTCAGGGTGCACGTCAGGTAAACATAAATCGCATAAGAAAAGCACAGGAAGGAGAGTATGATCCGAAGGAATACATTCCAGCATCAAAGTATGATATAGAAGAGATGTATGCACAGCTTAAAAGTATCATAGCGACGATAAAAGAACCACACCTTAAACAGCTTACGGAAGAATGTTTTATAAATGACAAAGAGTTTGTAAAAGAGTTTAAGGTTCATTCGGCAGCCAAATCCGTACATCATGGATTTATTGGTGGACTTTTGCAGCACACGCTTGCAGTTACAAAGATGTGCGTATTTCTTGCAGATAATTATCCTATACTTGACAGAGACCTGCTCATAACAGCAGCAATCTTCCATGACATAGGAAAAGTAACAGAATTATCTGATTTTCCTGCAAATGATTATACAGATGACGGTCAGCTCTTAGGACATATATTTATAGGTGCAGAGCTTATAGGAAACAAGGTGCGCCAGATAAGCGGATTTCCACCTGTACTTGCAACGGAACTTCGCCACTGCATACTTGCACATCATGGTGAACTTGAGTATGGTTCTCCGAAAAAGCCTGCTATAGCAGAAGCAATGGCACTTAATTTTGCAGACAATGCAGATGCCAGACTTGAGACGATGACTGAGATATATGAAAAGGCAAATCCTACAACGGAGTGGCTCGGATTTAACAGATTTGTCGATTCAAATGTCAGACAGAGTACGGGAAGTGCGGCAAAGAGAAGATAGTAATGACATAGAAATAAAAAGCCGGGGAGCTGATTATCCTAAAAATGTGGATAGTTGGTTTGTCGGCTTTTTTGACCAGAGTATAGTAAGTCAAGCGGATATGTGTAATCCGCTTTGCTGTTTGCTCATAACACTATTAGTTTCTATCGCAGCATATCAGAATGGGTTGTACCCCTGCTGATACAAGCAAGTCCACAACTCCCACTTATTGCTCTGCGCAATAGAAGTGGTGGACTTTCTTGATAGTGTTAAAATAATAAAGTATCAGTAAATATAAAAACATGAAAATATAGATAAGGGAAATAGCATTATGGGTAAGGAAAAGAAATTTGTGTGTGAGAAGAACGATGAGTTTGAACTTGATATAACAGATCTCGGCAGTACGGGAGAGGGAATCGGAAAGATTGACGGATATACATTGTTTGTCAAAGATGCCCTTATTGGGGACAGGGTAAGGGTTAAGGTGATGAAGACAAAGAAAAATTATGGTTATGCAAGAATGATTGACCTGATTAAGCCATCTGAATACAGGGTAGAGCCTGAATGTCCTGTCGCAAGACAATGTGGTGGCTGCCAGCTACAGCATTGTTCATATGAAAAGCAGCTTTCGTGGAAAGAGGAGAAAGTGGCGAATTGTCTTAGGAGGATAGGCGGAGTACCTGTTTATACTGAGGAGGAATATAAAAGACTTGCAGTTAAAAAAGAAAATGGCAGTAAAACGGTTGAAAACAGACCGGATAAAAAAGAATGTATAAATACATTGCAGCCGGAAGAAACAAAGGAATTAAACAAATATAACAATGAAGAAACTGAAAATAATGTTGACAATACCGTAAACGGTGCACCGATAATAATGGAACCTATCTTGAGGATGGACAAGCCTGTTCATTATAGAAACAAAGCACAGTTTCCAGTGGGATATGACAAGGAGGGTAATCTTGTAGCCGGATTTTATGCGGGAAGAACGCACAGTATCATACCGCAGACGGACTGTCTTATACAGCACGAATGTAATAAACAGATAGTCGAGACCGTTCTTGAATTTATGAAAAAGTATAATATAACAGCATATGATGAGAAGAAAAACAAAGGAATAGTGCGCCATATACTCACAAGAGTAGGAAAAACAACAGGTGAAGTCATGGTCTGCCTTGTCATAAACGCAAAAAAACTTCCTCATTCAGAAGAATTTGTGGAAATGATAAGAAATTGTGGAATTGATCTTGAGATAAAGAGTATCACTGTTAATATAAATTGTGAAAAGACAAATGTAATACTTGGAGAAAAGATAGAAACACTTTATGGACAATCATATATAGAAGATTATATCGGAGACATAAAATACCGTATATCACCGCTCTCATTTTATCAGGTAAATCCTGAACAGACAAAGAGACTTTATCAGACTGCACTTGAGTTTGCGGATATAAAAGAAGGTGAAGTGGTCTGGGATTTATATTGTGGAATCGGAACTATATCGCTTTTCATGGCACAGACAGCAGGGAAAGTGTGTGGGGTTGAGATAGTACCTCAGGCGATAGAAGATGCAAAACAGAACGCAGAGCTCAATCATATGACAAACACAGAATTTTTTGTCGGGGCAGCAGAGGAGGTAGTACCAGAGCAGTATGAAAAAAGCGGCGGAAAATTAAGGGCAGATGTAGTAACACTAGATCCGCCAAGAAAGGGATGCGATGAGAAACTGCTTGAAACGGTTGTAAAGATGGCACCATCAAGAATCGTCTATGTAAGCTGTGATCCGGGAACGCTGGCAAGAGATGTGAGGGTGCTTGTTGAAAGGGGATATGAGGTTAAGAGAGTCAGGGCTTGCGATATGTTTGGGGGGAGTTTTCATGTGGAAACAGTGGTTTGCCTACAACGCAAAAGTATGTAGAAATGCTTGAATTTACGCAAATGATTTGACGAAAAATATTGAATTGTGACAGAAAAAATGATATATTATTGCATGGCGTGAGCCATAGGAAAGTGCCCATGACAGGGTGGTAGCCTCCCAACACCAAATGACCGGCTTGCCGGAATACATAGGAAGGGAGGTGGCGTGAATGACAGCTTTTGAAATCCTTTCGATTTTCATCGGCATATTAACATTGTTATGTGCCTTTGGTAGTCTTGTTATAGCGTTGCTTGCCTTTCTCAATAAGAGAAACAAGCGCAAATAAAAATGCCTATCCTGTCTGCCAACAGGATAGGCGGTGTCCATAAGGACATCTAAAATCACCTGGGAGCATCCACTTTGGAGTGGGTGCTTTCTTTTTCTGATATCAATATATCATATTTTCTCAAAATGTTCAACAGAAAAATGAAGTTTGTTTCTTAATAAAATAAAATGCCATAAATTATTTGAAAAAGAAATTTAACTTGCAGTCGTTTTAAAACTTTAAAATTTTTTTAGAAGAATTTTCTAAATTCTGTTTATTTTTATATTATAATGTGTGATAACATAGTTTTTAGAAAGGGAGTGGGAAGATGACGATAGACATTGCGGTTTGCGATGATGATAGTAAAGACTTAGAGAATACTACTGATATGGTCAGAGATATTTTGGTTGAATATAATGATATGTACAGTTTACAAATTTTTCATTCTGCTGCTGATATGTTAAATAAAGTTAATAAGGTGGATATTGCCATATTAGACATTTCAATGGAAGAAATGAATGGTATTGATTTAGGCAGGGAATTGAAAATACGCTTTCCAGAGGTCAGTGTGATATATACGACAAGTTATGAACAATATTGTATGCAGGCTGTCAATGAGGTTCATGCGTATTCATTTTTATGTAAACCATTGCAAAGACAAGAGGTTAAAAATCAGTTAGAAGAATTAGTAAAGAAAATGAAACAATCAGATAATAAAATGCAAAAAGTATTTTATAAGGTTCATGATAGTAATGGAAAAGAGTATCCATTTATAAAGCTGGAACTTCAAAATATTATATTTTTTCAATATGTTAAAACAAAGCGAAGAATAGCGATTGTGCTTGAGAATACGATATATGAATACTATTATGTAATGGAAAAACTTGTTGGCGAGCTAGAGGATTATGGATTTGCTGTGAATTGCAGGGGGAATTTGGTCAATCTGCGGCATATTTCTAAGATGACATATATATGGATAATGGTCAGATTCTGGCACTATCACAAAAGAGGATTGGCGAGTTTAAAGAAAAGATGAATGAATTTATACATAGCCATGTTTAAAGAGGGAGAGCATTTGGATGGAAAAGGTAATATTATATTTTTGCTCCTGCTTATCTTGTTTCATAGTTGTAACAATTTTACCTGAAGCTGGAGCATTTGACCTACTTAGCATAGACATATTACAAGGTCAGGAATATAGTTTCAGGGCATATATTGAAAAAAATTATGGGGATTTAGAGGAAGGTCATTATAGAATAGTAAAAGAGTATACAGACAAGGAAAAGGGGAGTAAGGAAAAAGAAAATGCCAGTAAAGAGACAGTTTCAGCCGAGTTTGATTTACATTGATTGCAAGTTCTAAATCATTTGAAGTTGCAGAAATAGAAAAATAAAAGTGTCTGGTTGTATAAAGTGGTTGCTTTTTCGTTTATGATAATATGTGTGACAGTTTTGTGAAAATATATTTGGTAAAATAAACAAATAAAATCATACAGAAAATGTGACTATATATACAAATGGAGATAATTATGAAAGCAATAACAGATGATAGACAACTCGACGAAGAAACAGAAAAAGAGTGGCTGTTAGAATCTATTTTAAATGACTCCAATCAGATGATACAGGTT
The DNA here is from genome assembly GCF_018918235.1 of Eubacterium sp. MSJ-13. Lineage (GTDB taxonomy): Bacteria > Bacillota > Clostridia > Lachnospirales > Lachnospiraceae > Butyribacter. Next base: position 6,048 of record NZ_JAHLQE010000155.1, on the reverse strand, counting down.
AGTGATTTGGAGACATATACTATGTTATATGCAAATGATGCTGCAAGAGTTTATACAGGACATAAAAATCAGCCATATCAGGGAGAACATTGTTATAAATATATGATGGGACTGGATGAGCAGTGCCCGTTTTGTCCGATGCGAAAGATGAAAAATGATGAATGTCAGGAAACCGAAGTGGACAATGGAAATGAAATTTACGCAGTAAAAACAAAAATAACTTATTGGAAAGGTAAAAAAGTTTTTATAGAGTATGCATGGGACATTACAAAAGTTCGCAAGTCACAGAAAATTTTTGAAAACCAGATGCAGACGCTTTTGGGAGCAATTCCAGAAGCACAGGGAATCTTTCATTTAGATATTACCAGTAATATATGTTTAAGCATTAACGGTTCGTCTAAAAGCTTGGATACAATGGAGAATAAGACAACAGTAGATGAGTTGGTCAGACAAGTTGCAGCATTTGTACCGGATGAAAAAGGAAAAGAAGAATTTTTCTGTTTTTTCAACAGAGAATCATTACTAAATGCTTACAAAAAAGGAAAAGCAGAGATAAAAAAAGAAACAGATTCTTATTTTGATGATGGAAGCATCAGAAGTGTGTGCATTATTGCAAGATTTTTTATGAATCCTTCAACAGATCATTTAGAGTGTGTTATTTATGGAATGGATATTACGGAAGAAAAAAAAGAACATCTCACATATGAGAGACATATGAAAGAGCAATTTGATATTTTTAATGCACTCAGCAGAGATTATTTGAATATATTTTTAGTTAATGGAGATGCTGATAATGTAAAAATATTAAAATTGGATGGTTATGTGACCACAGGTCTTGTAAATAATCCAAATATTGAGTATCCGTATAAAGCGACATGTGAACAGTATATTTCAGAACGTGTTCATCCAGATGATCAGGAAATGATGCGTGATGCGATGAAAATAGAAACAGTATTACAAGAACTGATGAATAAAAAGGAATATGTGTCTGTATATAAAACATTGGTAAAAGGGGAAGTACATTATTATCAATTTAAATATATGAGAATGGAAGATACCAAACATATTATTGCGGGTTTTCAGAATATCGATGCATTGATTAGCAAGGAAAGAAAAGTACAGAAAAAATTGGAGGCCGCACTGAAAGCAGAAGAACAATCTAATCAGGCTAAGCGTGTATTTATGAATAGTATGTCACATGATATCAGGACTCCGTTAAATGCGATTGTCGGATATACAACATTGGCATTATCTCATATCGAAGATGAGAATAAAGTGAAAAAATATCTTTCAAGAATCACAACTGCAGGCAGTCATTTGATTTCTTTAGTGAACGATGTATTAGAAATGAATCAGATTGAAAGTGGAAATATTCAGATGGATTATTTGCCGGTATATATTCCGGATATAATAGAAGAATTAGAAACAATTATACAGGCCGGTGCATCGGAAAAGAAATTGAAATTTATTGTTGATGCAGAAGAAATCATACATAAAAATGTTTTTGTGGATAAATTGCGACTGAATCAGGTGCTTTTGAATATTTTAGGTAATTCTGTAAAATTTACAAAAGAAGGAGGAAGTATTTATTTTAAAGTAAGAGAAATAGAGAACGACTCTGAAGGGTGTGCAGGTTACAGCTTTTACATTAAAGACACCGGAATTGGAATGAGTCAGGAATTTGTTAAACATATATTTGAAACATTTTCAAGGGAAAAAACAGTAACAGTTAGTGGAATACAGGGCTCAGGTCTGGGAATGGCTATTGCGAAAAATCTTGTAGATTTGTTAGGTGGGACTATTCAGGTGAATAGTGAGCCTGATAAGGGAACAGAAACTACAGTATTTTTAAAATTTAAACTGTGTGATTCTCTTGAAAATGATAAGAAGGATAACGATAGTATTCCTGATTTTATGGGAAAGAAAATTCTTCTGGTGGAAGATAATGAATTAAACAGGGAAATTGCGGTAGAGCTTCTAAAGGAAGCTGGTTTTTCATTAGAAACGGCAGAAGATGGCAAAATAGCAGTAGAAAAGATGCGTCATGCTGATGCAGGAAAATATGAATTGATTTTAATGGATGTTCAGATGCCTCAAATGGATGGATATGAGACAACAAAGCTGATAAGAAAATTGAATGAACCAGAAAAAGCGAATATTCCTATTATTGCTATGACGGCTAATGCATTTGCACAAGACCGCCAGAAAGCATTTGAGGCGGGAATGAATGGATATATTCCAAAACCAATCGATATACCTAAGATGATGGAAATATTAAAAGGATTTTTGAAATAGGGGAATGAAAAATCTGGTTAAATAACTCGGAGGAAAGAATATATGTTTGACCGACGCTCGATTCATGTTGCTTTACTTTTGTGGGGGAGCATTTTTTGCGTCATTGCGGCACTGTGTATGTATATGAGTCGAAACTTTGACAAAGAAAAGAGAAGATGGCTGTTACTTTTTCAAATATCCAGTGCAGTCCTGCTTTTGTCAGACGCTTTGGCATGGAGTTATCGAGGCGGTACAGAAACGGAAGCTGCTGTCATGGTGAGGATAAGCAATTTTTTAGTATTTATATTAAGTGATTTTCTGCTTTTTATCTTCAACGGATATGTTTGCTGTTATTTATTTCCTGAGTGTAAGACTCCGATTCATTTATTACACAAAAGAAAGTACAAAAATGAAATAAATTTTCCTGAGAAACGCATTATGGCAGTATATTTGATTGCTGTTGCAGGTATGTTTATGGTCGTGCTGTCTCAGTTTACAGATTTATATTATTATATAGATGTTAAAAATTATTATCACAGAAATACAGGATATGTTTTTTCAGTGTTAATTCCTATGACAGGGATGTTGTTGGAACTGTCCTTTATAATTCAATATCGAAAAAGAATTAAAAAACAAATATATATATCAATGTTGTCGTATATTATATTACCTTTTATCGCAAGTATTATTTTGATTTTTTATTATGGTATTTCTTTTGTGAATATTGCAATTAGTATTTCTGGTATTTTTATGTTTATTTCTGCAATGATCGAACAGAATCAGAATCTTGCTCAAAAAGAGCAGGAAGCTGTGAACATGCGTATGACTATCATGATAAGCCAGATACAGCCACACTTTATGTATAATTCTCTAAATACTATATATCATTTATGCGATAAAAATAAAGAACTTGCAAAGGAAGCTATCAGTGACTTTTCATATTATTTGCAGCATATTTTAAAATCTGTCAATCGTTCTGTACCAATTCCTTTTAATGAAGAACTCAGGTATGTACAGGCATATTTAAAATTGGAAAAAATGCGTTTTGATGATGACCTGAATATTATCTATCAGATAGATGCTACAGATTTTTTTGTTCCTCCATTGTCTATACAACCTTTAGTTGAAAATGCAGTGAAGCATGGAATCTGTCAGAAGGAAGATGGTGGTATACTGGTTTTAGCAACAAAAGAAGATGATGGTTATATTGAAGTCAGGGTGTCGGATGATGGCGTAGGGTTTGATACGGAGAAAGAAAAAAATGATGGAAAGGCTCATGTTGGAATAAAGAATGTAAAACAAAGATTATATACTATGTGTAATGGGACATTAAATGTAAATAGTAAGCCGGGGGAGGGTACTACGATCATAATGAGATTACCAAAGGAGAATAAAGATGAAGATATTGGCAATAGATGATGAAAAAATTGCATTAGAAGGCTTAGTGGATGCAATAATTAAAGCCGAACCATCAGCAGATATTTATAGTTTCAAAAGAGCATCTGAAGCATTAGACTTTTATAAAAATAATATTTGTGAAGTTGTATTTTTAGATGTTCAGATGAGAAATATGAATGGTGTTGAACTGGCAAAAAAAATGAAAATCATAAATCCACAGGTAAATATTATTTTTGCAACAGGATATGGGGATTATAGAGAAGAAGCTTTTGATATGCATGTGAGTGGATATTTGTTAAAGCCAATTACAGATAAAAAGATAAGAAAAGAACTAGATTGTCTCAGATATCCGGTTGTCAGGGCTTCGCAAAAACGGATTCAGATTCGCACATTCGGAAATTTTGAGTTGTATGTAGACGAAAATCCAGTCAGTTTTAAATACGATAAGACAAAGGAAATGCTGGCATATCTGGTAGACCGAAATGGAACATATTGTAAAAATGCAGAGATTATGGCTGTTTTATGGCAAGATAAAACACATGCTAGTTATTTGGGCAATATGAAAAAGGATTTGAAGGATACATTGAAAAAATTAGGCTGCATAGAAATGATTGAGAGTATGAGAGGAAAACTTAGGATACGCACAGAGCAAGTTGAATGTGATTATTTTGATTGGTGTCAGGGGAAGGTTTATGCGATAAATCAATATAGAGGAGAGTACATGGCACAATACAGTTGGGCAGAATTTACGAACAGTCAATTGGATAGACAAAAAAATAATTGAAAGAAAAGATAATGGGATTTAAAGGAAGGTTGAAATTGTACCTTCTTTTTTTATTTATAAAATTGAAGATTAAGCAGACGGAACTAAAGAGTGCATATTTACAAAAATAAAACTATAAAAAATATAGTTGCAGAGTAATAATTTAATGCTATAATATATATAGTTATAGATTAAATAGCCGGTAAAAATACTAATATATAACAAATTACATAATTGAGGAAAGGTGGGATGGATATGTTAGGAGAACAGTCATTTCAACCATATGTAGTAAACACATTCAGTCATAGAGGAAAGGAGTTTGCGACTATAACGCCAGTGCATTATGTAAGACCGCATGAGGTAAGAGCATATACAAGGAAAGATGGGACACCAGTGTCTGGATATTGGAGAGATGGTGATGGAGACACTACGATTAATAGGTCAACAGGTTATTATTCGAGAAATCCAAATGCAATTTCTAAGATAATAAAGATAGGTGGTAGGTTATTATGAAACGTAAAAACAGAGTTGATGTTAAGGATATCAAAGAAAAAGAAATCGTCAGGGTTATATCTATAGGACAAAAGAATGTATGTTTTCGACTGCAAAATGCTTATGAGGGACAAGTCGGCGATAATACAGAATTGTTAGACGAGACGGTTGTTGACGGTATGCTGGAACATATGACGGCAGAAGCGGTTGCAAAGGCTTTAAATAAGAAAGTCTATCATATCAACTATTCTGAATTGGAATCGAAGTATGTGGGAGAAACACCGAAGAACATTCGCAGGGCATTTGAATGTGCTGCAAGGGATGATGCAGTGTTGATATTTGATGAGGCGGATTCATTTCTTGGAAAAAGAACTTGAAAGAGGCTCTACAGATATTGAATGATTGTATCAGCAGAAGTAAGGAAGCAAGATTAAAAATCGTATATTTATATGAAACAATAAGGGCAATACGAGTATTAAATGGTTCTTCTTATAAAAAAATCGAAGATAAATTATATAAGAAAATGGAAATGCCTTGTACAGATAACGAAGATAGTAATTTAGCTAATGCCGCAGTTATACTTTCATGTTTGGAAGATGCATTTGAAAGGGAAGATTATGAATGTTTTCATAGAATTGAAAGAGCATATCAGTTATATAATATCAAAGATACAAAGCTGAATCAGTTATTTGCAGCCTTGCAGCAGATTGTTGCACTAATAGAAAATGGCAAAGTACATGAAGCTATAAATTTATACATTCAAGACGAGTGGACGAAGGAAATAAGAAAGAAACTCGGTAAGCTGATAAGTAAGGAAGCAGAGAAGATAAAAATATCTTTAGAAAATATAAAAAATGAGGCTCCTGAATATTGGAAGATAGAAACAAAGCTTGCAGATTTAGAAAAGTTAGTAAATAAAAAGCTTAGGACATCGAAAGAATTTAATTCATTATTAAATGACAGAACTATCAGTCTGTATATGAAAAGAATGGTGGGGGATATCCTATTAGAGGGATTTGTTGAATATGAAGATATAAAGGATGAACTTGAAGAAGCGTGCGATTCATTTTTTAACACTATCAAGTAAGTCCCCCACTTCTATTGCGTAGAGCAATAAGTGG
>NZ_JAHLQE010000118.1 GCF_018918235.1 Eubacterium sp. MSJ-13 | reverse complement strand
AAAAATACCTCCCAAGCAACAGATTTTATATTTAATCTGTCTACTTTAGAGGTATCATGTCAAAAGTCCTGAGGTATAATATACTTTTCTGAAACATCCTGAGATGTTCTGTATTGTGATAATTTTTTTATAAAAGAATTTATTATCTCTTTGAAAGTTATATACGAAACCAGAAGTGGCTCAGATGCTAAATTTCATAGAAACAGTGTTACTTGTAGGCATATTATCCAAGACTCCCCCACTGCTATCAATCACTTCTATTTCAACATACTATATTCTACCTGCTTTTACTATATAACCTTTAATATTCTTTCTATATTTTTCTCCACAAACTGATAAATTTGCATAGCATCTTCTGCACATTTTATGTCATCCTGTTCTACAAACCATGCTGCAAACAAAAGTTCTATAGCCTCCATCACATAAGGTACTGCTTGTTTTTCTTCTGCCAACAATTCATTTTCCTGTTCATATCCTGCAAAGAAATATTTTAATATCTCGAACCATCGCTTCTCTGAAATATCCACCACTTCCTCTTCAGACAACAATCCAAGCATGAAGTAACACAAATCAAAGATTCTTATATTTCTCTGGCTCAAATCAAAATCTATATAGCCAGAAAATTTTCCATTGTCAAATAAAAAATTACCCAGATGCACATCTCTGTGAATTAGCTGAACCGGTAGCTTATCATACATTTTCTCCATTCTATCTACTAAATTACAATATGTGGCTTCATCTATATATCTCCAATTGCTCTTAATAAACTCTACTTTTATCCAACCATTCATTTCTTTCATTAAACTATTATCCCAAAATTCATCCTGTGCTCCACATTCTTTAAGTGCCTTATGCAATTTTGCTAAAACTCGTCCCATTTTTGATGATACTGCAGTATTTTTATGTATATCAGTTATATTACTGCCGAAAAGTTTATTTGTCAGAATATAATAGTATTCATTATCCATTGCGTAAGTTTTCTTGCTTTTTGTAAGAACAATACCACCAACCGGAATGCCCTTATCCTCTAAAATCGTCAGTATCTTTATATTCCTTTGAAGCATATTGACATCTTCATATATTTTCAAAACAAAATCTTCACCGATTTGCCAAGCCGAATCATATATCTGCTTCACATCTTTTTTTCCACTATATCCCACTCATTTACTATTTGATAAATTTTATTATTCATTGCTTCATACCCTTTCCTTTGTTCTATGATAATTCTTCGAATACTAGACGCTGATAAATGATACCTATCTGCAAGCTCACTATTACTTATACCCACTAAAGATTTCGTAAAAATATGCTCGTTGCGTTTTATCAGTTCCTGCTCATATTCAGTGGGTGTAGAATTTATAGCCTTATCCTTTATAGGAATATAAATGTATTCGCCCTGCACATACTGCTGTATCTCCTGTACCAATCTGTCAGGTAATATATTATATGCATTTTTATAATTCATGCTCTCAGCTCCCTCGTATAAATATACTCAATTATACCATCTTAAACAAAAGAAAACTGTCTATATTTCATACAGAATGAAATATAGACACATACTACAGTTTTTCAATAAATTCAGGATATAATAGACTTTTGAATTTCGAAACATCCTAAGATATTCTGTTTCGAATATATTATCTCTTTGTGAATATTTCGAGAGCGAGAAAAGCCCATAAATTGGAGATTTATGTCTAGTAGTGTTACATATCTGTTGTATGCGTAACACTACCGACACCTTCCCAAAACTGCTCATTATATCTACTCCCCATAATACCCTGTATTAGCTAACTGCTGCCATTTCAAATACATTTCCTTATAATTGTTCTTACTTCTCGCTCATTCAATTGCCCCTGTTTCTCTACTGTCGTATCCCCATCACTTTTTACAAAAAATTTTGCTGAACCTGCCTCTGTTAATTTTCTGTCACTTGCATGGACATGCATAGCCTCTATAACACAGCTTGCTGTATAATATAAATAATAGCCACATACCTTAAATTCATAATACTTAGGCATCTATTTCCTCCATAAACTCTTTGTTCTTATTGTAATAATCTAACACAATCTGAATTTCAATATCATCCATATTTGTTTCTACTATTTTATTTTTATAAATTACTGCTACATTATTCAAACAATTAAGATTAAGTACTCTTACATAACCACCATCTTTTGTATAGGCATACCCATTAATAATCATATCTGCATTATCAGCTACATCTTTTATACTAAGCTGCGTCATATATCTTTACCTCCTTGATTGGTTTTAAGAATGTTTCCGTATCATAATATAACATATTTAGTATTGGAATTAGGTCAATATATTCTTCAACTTCTGGCATTTCCTTGTATTTTGCCATCACAACCAGATATCCGTTATCCCACTCAACAACTTTCGTATATTTTTCTAATTTGTCAGAAGTGATAAAACGAATTCTTTGGTTATTGAATTCAAAAATCGTGTACTTTCCATCATTAGTAAGAATCGCATAATCCTTCAATTAAATCACTCCAATCAAATAATTACTTTTAACATTATATTATATATAATACCATAGTTATTATAAAAAAACACCCCAGAACAAAAGTCCTGAGGTGTAATATATAAATATATAATATACTTTTCCAATATTCTCTTGAATTATCTCTTTGAGAACTGTGGTGCTCTACGAGCTTTCTTAAGACCGTATTTCTTACGCTCTTTCATACGTGGGTCACGAGTTAAGTAACCAGCTTTCTTAAGTGTAGGACGGAAATCTCCATCTACTGTAAGGAGAGCTCTTGAAAGACCATGTCTGATAGCTCCAGCCTGTCCTGTAAATCCGCCACCACGAACTGTGATGATAGCGTCATATTTATCTGTTGTGTTTGTAGCCTCAAGTGGCTGACGAACGATAATCTTTAATGTTTCAAGACCAAAGTACTCATCAATGTCTCTTTTGTTGATTGTGATCTTACCTGTACCTGGTACTAAATATACTCTAGCAATACTGCTTTTTCTTCTACCTGTTCCATAAAATTTTGCGTTTGCCACTGTATTTTCCTCCTCTCAATTATGCTCTCTCTTTGATTTCTAATACTTCCGGCTTCTGAGCCTCATGTCCGTGCTCTGCACCAGCATATACATGAAGTTTTGTAAACATCTGACGACCAAGTGGTCCCTTTGGAAGCATACCTTTTACTGCATGATCTATAACATACTCAGGTTTTTTAGCGAGCATTTCCTTGAGTGTTGTTTCTTTCATTCCACCAACATAGTCTGAATGATTGTAGTAAATCTTCTGATCAAGTTTCTTACCAGTTACTTTAATCTTATCAGCATTGATAACGATAACATAATCACCTGTATCAATATGTGGTGTATAAGTAGGCTTATTCTTACCTCTTAATACATTTGCAACTTCTGTTGCAAGACGTCCTAATGTATGTCCTGTAGCATCAACTACATACCATTTTCTTTCAATTGTGGATGGGCTAGCCATATAACTCTTCATCCCAGTACCTCCTAACTTATTCACTTAGAATCTTATCTACTACATAAATTAAATATACTGCGCGTAGATGCTCTACCGGGGCTTTGGTTCAGCATGTCACACGCCACATTTCGCTATTATACAATATATAGGCATATATGTCAAGTATTTTTTTATTTTCTAATTAGTTTTTTGTAACAGTTCAGCCTTGTCATAGTCAAAAGGAAGAAATTTAAAAACTTTTTTAAT